>NZ_JBHMQT010000004.1:0-47258 GCF_042435035.1 Sphaerimonospora cavernae | reverse complement strand
GCTTGGTCGCATCGTGTCGAAAAGCTTGCAGCTTGACATTCAAGCTCCTGGGATGTCTCTCACCCCGGACAGCCGGAGGCGGTGAGCGGCCAGGCACAGGCGGGCGACTACCTGTACAAATATCAGATCACCTGGCGGTTCGACGGGGACGTCCCCCGGGTCGAGGAACTCCTGCCGAGCATCAATGAGCCCGGGCGCAGGTTCCATCCACACTGGATGATCATCAGGGGCCTGGGGCGTGGCACCCGGGACCTCGCCGCCCCGCGCGGCCTCGACCCGGTGGAACGGTTGATCTGGAAGCACTCGCTGCCCTACTGCGGGCTACCACTCGTGCTGCGGATGCTCACCGCCTGGAACCGCATCCCCGACCAGGCCGTCGTGCTCCGAGCACACCCGTCGAAGGCGATCGCGGCCGCCATCGACCGAATGATCGGCTACCGGGCCGGAGATCGCGGCCACTACAGCGAGGTCGCCGACCTGTATCACATCGACGAGGACCTCATCCGGACCGCGGACAAGACCCTGGCGCGCCGCCTGAAGCTGTCCGCGACTCAGCCGTGGTAAGGGAGACGAGCGTGAGTGAGCGGGGCCGCATTCGGTCTGGTGCTAGCCGTATGCAGACCTCACATGCGCGAAAAGCATTATGCTTACATCATGGACGCCACCTTGCAGGTCAGAGGGCTGGGTACGGAAGTGGTCGCCGAACTGAAAGCGCGGGCCGCGCGTAAGCGCATGTCGCTGTCCGCGTATGTGGCCGACATCCTCACCGAAGTCGCCGCCACTCCCTCCCCCGACACGATCAGAGAACGACTGGAGGCGCTCCGATCGCTCGGCGGCGGGGCGAGTCGTGACGACGTCGTCACCGAGATACGGAAGATCCGCGAGACGTGATCGTCATCGACAGCTCGGCGCTCGTCGAGGCCTTGGCCGGAGACACCGCCGCAGACGAACTGCTCGCGCGCGTCGCCGAGAACCGGCTCCACATCCCTTACCTGCTCGACTACGAGTTCCGTAACGCCATACGCGGCCTGCTTCTCGGCGGGAAGATCAGTGAGGCCCGCGCCGAGGGAGCCCGGATCGTCAAGGCGGGCCTGCCCTTCACCCGTCACGCCGACGACCTGACCGCCGATCGCGCCTGGGACCTGCGAGCCAACTTCAACGGTTACGACGCCACCTACGTCGCCCTGGCCGAAGCGCTGGACTGCGCCCTGGTCACCACAGACGAGAAGATCTACAAGGTGGCGAGCAAGTACATCGACGTCGATCTCTGCTGATCTCTGGTCGGTTGTGAGTCCGTGCAACGTGAATATCCGCGGGCTGCCCTTCGCCTGTGTGTCGGCCTCAGCCGCGCATGCCCTTGTCGCGATCGAGCGTCAATCGGGAAGTGGTAGCGGACCGCCGTGGCCGGGCAGGCCCCGGTCGGCCGGGATCGGCTCCTCGACCCCACCGTCGGCCGTGATGCCCTGGCCGCGGGTCTGCTCGGCGAGGCGCCGGTAGTAGGCCGAGACCGCGGCGAGCGCCTCGCGCGCCGCATTCAGCAGCGTGGCTCCCGCCTGCTCGACGACGTCGCCCTCGTGGATCTCGAACGCCCGGATCCCTTCCAGTACAGCGGTTTTCAGGTCGCGCAGCAGTTGGACGTCGGCGTTCGCGTAACCGCGGCACAGCGCCGAGACCCGCCGGAAGTCGTCCCCGGCGAGCAGCGACTCCTTGACGGCGGATACGGAATGCCGGACCAGCCCGACGTCCGACCGCGCGGACATGGCGGCGAGATCGGTGTCGAAGGACCGGAGGTCCAGGTGTGGATCGCAGAAGCCGGCGGTGAGTTGCCACAGGGCGCGCAGGTCCTCGTGCACCAGCCCGTCCAGATAACTGACCAGGAATCGCCGGTGCGCCTCGAGGACGTACTGCGCCTTGAAGGGCGTCAGCTCCCGGGGATCCTCACCCAGTGTGGTGACCAACGTGGTGAACTCGTAGTCGGAGGTCAACGCGTTTTCCATGCCAACCAGCAGGTACACGAACCGTACCCAGGTCCGGAACAGTTCTTCCAGCGGCAGCGCGCGCAGGCCCTCCTCGGTGAGCACCACGCCCCACCGGCCGCCGAACCGCAGCCGGCGCAGATGGCCGATCTGGTACATCGCGAGTTGGGAGTCGATCTCGGCGTGCGCGTGGTGCAGCACTTTCCGGTACGCCCCGGTCGCGTCGAGCCCGACGTGGTTGCGGACGATCTGCGGCCCGCCGATGTGCAGGTGCAGGAATTCGCCGACGTCGAACACCGCGCCGCCGATCGCCATCCAGTAGCCCGCCTCCGCGGTGTTGCGCCGCGCCAGATCCGACACCTCGAAGCGGGGCCCCTGCTGCGCGTGGCCCAGATAGGTGGTGAAGACGTCCTGGCCCAGACGTCCGTCGGCCACCAACTGGCGGAGGAACTCACGGCCGTCGCCGGGCACGATGTCGGTCAACGCCTGGAGCACGGCGGTGGCGAACGGTGCGCTGCCGCACACGTAGACGAACGCGCCGCGGCCGCCGTCGTCGATGGACCGCAACAGCTCCCAGAGCCCGTCCGCCTCTGCGCGGATCACATCGTCCACCCGGCTCCGCTGTCCGGCCTGGACGACGTGGCGCCGGCCGTCGAATCCGATCGCGGCATCGGCACGGGAGAACGCGACGGAGAGTCGCAGCCGGCCCGCGGCCGCCGCCGTGTCCAGGTCCGCGTCCTCGACGAATTCCTCCGGCGTCCGGATCCCCAGATAAAGTCGATTCTCCCCCGAACCGGTGCGGGCGGCGGCGAACCCCAGGAACGGGGCGATCCCGGAACCGGCCGCGAACATGACGACGGGCCGGGCCGGATCGGCCGGCAGCCGGAAACGGGGCGTGGGGACGATCTGCAGCGACAGCCGGTGCCGGCCCTCGGCACTCACCCGGCGCAGGAAATGCGATGCCGTGCCCTGCCGTTCCCTCGGGTACGACCACGGCGTCTGAGCTGAGGTGTAGCCGAGGCCGGCGACCACCAGCCTCAGCGTGGTGGCCGGCTCGCCGGGCGGCGGCGCCGAGGCGATCGAATACAGCCGGAACGGCTCGGGCGGAATCACCGCGCAGAACGCCTCGTCCTCGCGTGGATCGGCCTTCCACAGCCGGGTGACGTCATATCCGCCGGCGTACAACAGGTTCAGGACGTCCCACAGCTCCCACTGGTCCTCCATGCGGGCGTCCACCACTCGCTGCCACGAGCCCACGGCCGTCAGTTTCACCAGCCGTTTGGCCACGTCCCGCCCGATCGGCCGGAGCCGGGCGAAGCGCAGCAGCGTCCGCAGCGGCAGCACGTCGACGTCGCCGTAGCCTGCCCGGCAGGCCACCGCCGCTCGCCACTTGGGGGTGAGCCGTACCAGCTCGTCGCCGGTCGCCTGCAGGGCGGCGACGGTGCGGCGCACCAGTTCGTCGTCGTTCTCGGCCAGCACGCCGACGCGGTCGCCGGGCAGGTGGTGCACGCCCTGCCCGGTGACGTCGATGTCCAGGTAGCAGGTCCAGGCGCCGGACTCTCCGGTGACGACCCGGCCCCGGCGGGCGGTCCCGAACACCACCGGCGGACCCACCGGCGGGCGGCGCTCATCGCGGGCGATGGCCAGCTGGTCGTCCACCCTGTCCCAGGTCCGGTCCTTGAACAGTCCGGTGAACCGGGCGCCGGTCGTCACCTGGCGGCCGACCTTGAACGCCACCTCCAGGAAGCCGTACGTCTTGACGCGGTGCAGGCCCATCCAGCCGCGGTCGCCCAGATAGGCGTCGAGCACGGCGTTGTAGACGCCGCGCAGGGTGCTGTTGCGGGTGTCCTCGACGTACTGTCGCACCGACACCTCGCGTAACGCGGCGATCAGCTCCTGCCAGTGCCGGGGGAAGAATCCGGCGAGGTAGGTGCTCTGCCGCCCGACCACCGAGCCGTAGTCCCGGCGCTCGAGAAACGCGTCCAGCGCGTGGATCTGCGGTTGCGCGGTCCCGCTCGGGCTGGGTGCGCCGTCGAAGATCGGAACGCCCGCGGTGCCGACCGTCTTGGCCCACAACACCTGGTCGAGCGGGTGCCGGGCGCGGGGGTTGGGATCGAGCTGCGGATAAATGGCCTGGGTGACGTGCTGCAGCCGGTCGAGGATCACCAGGAGCGCGCGCTCCAAGGAGGCGGGATCGTCCGCGACGACGGCCTCCTGAGCCGCCAGCATGGCGCCCAGCACGGGCGTGAGCTCCATCGCGAATTCGGTGGTGACCAGGTAGAACACCTGCTCCGCCGGGTTGTTCCAGGCCGGCACGAGCAGGTCCATGTTGTCCAGCGCCCGCGGCCCGGCGGGATCGCGCAGCCGCCAGTTGTAGAAGAACAGATCGATGTAGGAGACGGCCGGGATCTCCTTGCCCAGCCGGCGCGAGACCGTGGTCCACGGCCGCAGCAGCGACTCGGGCAGAGCGGTCGGCGGATCGATCGCCATGTACTGATAGGCGTGGGCGAAAACGCCGAGCAGCGTCGAGGCGCGCAGCAGGTATCGGTCGGGCAACGCCTCGGACCGGGCGTCGAGCACCGGCATCGCGTCGAACGCCCGGCGCAGCGACAGCCGGCGGAACAGCTCGGGGAGCTGATCGGTCATCTCGTCCCAGGCGCGGTGCGACTCCGCGAAGGCCTGCAGCGGCGGCTCGACCGGCAGAAATCCGCGCGCGAGCGACAGGAATCCGTCGAGTTCGTGCCCGGCCCGCCGGTTGTACGCCTCGGCGGCCTCCACCACGCGTCGTGCGGCGATGCGCGGCGGCCCAACCGGCCGCAGCACGGTCATCTGGCTCGGATCGATGAGCCCCGTCGCGTCCGAGTCGAAGAACGTCCAGGTCAGCTCGTATCGGCCGATGCGCATCCGATCCCCGGGGACGAGCACCCGGCGCGTCACCCGCACGTCGTTCACGTAGGTTCCGTTGGAGCTGCCGAGATCGGTGAGCACCAACTGGTCGTCGACGGTCTCGAGCCGTGCGTGGCGCCGGGAGACGGTGTCGTCGTCCAGCACCACCGCCGCCGCGCCGCCGTCCCGGCCGAGAGTCGCCGGCAGCGTGCACACCCGCTCGATGGTCTCTCGGGTGTGCCGATCGGTGAGGACAAGCCGGAGCTCAGGAATGGTAGATCACCGCCCGGCACAGATCGGCCCGGGACAACGTGCCCACGAGGGTCCCGTCGTCGACCACGGGAAGCCTTCGGATCCCACGGTCGATCATCACGATCGCCGCGCGGGCGAGTTCGTCGGTCGATCGGACCGTCACCACGTCGCGCACGACGAGGGGGTCGATGACGCGGTCGGCGAGGGCGCGGCCCCGCTCCAGGAAAATCCGGAACGCGTCGGCGAGCGTGCCACCGGCGGCGGTCACGTCGTCGAAGCCGGGCAGCATGGCCCGCACCAGGTCCTCCTCGGACAGCGACCCGACGAACCGGCCGTCGTGGTCCAGGACCACCAGGTGGCCGACCTCCGACACGCTGATCACCTCGGCCGCCCGCCGGATGGTCGCGCCGAGCCGTATGTAGGCCGGGAATGCCGTCATGACGTCACTGACCAGCACGCCACCTCCCAGGTCCGCCGTCCGCACAAATCGGCCACCCGGCCATTCATTTGGAACGATTTTCCGGGAGTATAGATCCACCCGAACACGGTGTACACCCTCCTGGTCGCGGCCTGCACATACGTCAGGCCGGCCGCCCGACGCCGGTTCTGCGCCGATGTGTCGACGTCGCGCTCCAGCAGGTCACACATGGCTCGCGGCCGCGCAGCGTGGGTCCAAAGCGAACTCCACACGCAGGCCCGACAGGGCAAGGAGAACGTCTGGCGTGACCTTTATCGATCCTCTCAAGCGATCAAGTCTCCACTGGTCCCTGAGCGGTTCGACGGCATCTGACGAGCTTCACGACGCGAATCTTCCACCAACCGGCCTATGGCATCGGCGACTCTAATCGACTGAAAAAGCTCCCATGGATCAGCCGAAAAGCGATGAACACACGTATCGTCTCCCTCCGTCCAACGTCCCGCCTTGCTCAAGAAGACTTGACGCGGCTCCACACGCACACCGGGAGTCGTAGCCGACAGAGTGTAACTGAACCATGCCCTTTGCTTCTCCGTGAGAGCGTCCAGAATATCAACCGGCAGCTCACCGGCTACTCGCTCCATGGCCGACCTCAGGAACTTTCCGGCAACGAGAAGTGCTTCATCCGACGCCAGGTCCCCGACCAGAGGAATTGGCGAATCGAAACTTTCCGGATCCATACCTTGACAAAGGTCGGCAAGGAGATTCTGTACCACGTCGGGGGAGGTCCACACCGGATCGAGCAGAATAAGCGGAACATCCTCGGGTAGATACTCAAGAGCGAGCGACCAGGCCAGAGCCGCACCGGAGCAGTATCCAAGAATGGCGTCCGGCCTTCTCTCGTAACCCTGGAGTCGTTTCTGCCAATAGGTCGATTGCTCGCTCATCCTATAGACCCGTGACGATATGCCAGGGAACTGGAGCGGATCGATCTTCACTACATCCTCGAACGGCCAGCCACGAAGAAGTGAATCGAAGGACCGCCTAGGCGTTTCATTCCGAAACTCTATCGCCACCACAAATCGCCGCACGACCTGACACCTCACCGAATGTTCGATCTCACAGAGATCCCGGTTTGTTCCGGCCATGCGAATCCTTGACGCGGTTCACGTAGTCCATGAGGACAGGGAATTCAAAGAGGACCTCCAAGCCGATATTGATCCCGAGATCCTTGCGCACCTGTCCGGTGACGCGAGCGGCGAGCAGCGAATGGCCGCCGATCGCGAAGAAGTCATCATCCGGCCCGGGAGACACTCCGAGCAATCCGCCCCAGATTTCCGCTATGGCGATGAATATGTCCCCCTCCTCCTGAGACACCGCGTGAGCAGAGGTCACGCTCTCCTGGAGCACCACATCAGTGGCGGCCTCCGGCAGAGAGCGGACGAGTGATGCGTGGTCGATCTTTCCGTTCACCGTCAGGGGAATCGACCCCACACGACGGATGATCGCGGGGACCATGTACCGTGGCAACATGCCAAGTAAATGCGCACGGATCGCGGCCTCCTCCACCTCTCCGCAGAAGAAGGCCAACAACCTGCCACCGTCACCGCCGCCCTGATGCATGACTGCGGCCTGGCGCACACCGCCACCCGCCAGAATGGCTATTTCTATCTCCGCGAGTTCAATTCGGAGGCCACGAAGGCTGATCTGGCCGTCCCGCCGACCAACAAACTCCAGATCACCATTCGATGCCCATCTACAGATATCACCGGAACGGTACCAACGCCCACCCGCCTGTTCGGCGATGAATTTATCCGCAGTCAGACGGCTGTCATTCCAATATCCGGTGGCGAGTATCGATCCCCCGATCAGAAGTTCACCGTCGACCCCGGGCTCTGCGACATCGCCTCCGGAATCATTGACCAGACGCACTTCAGCACCGCGCACAGGACGTCCAATGGGCGGCAGCGCATCCCTTTGCGATTTTCTCAGATCACCGGTGGCCGTGGTGACCACGGTGGCCTCTGTCGGGCCGTAGTGATTATGCACCGCAGCTGGGAAGTCCTTGGGCGGGTACACCCGCAGCCGATCTCCCCCGGTGTTGAGCACTCTCAAGTGCGACGGCACTTCCTGGGCAACGAAGAGTTGCTCAGCGAGCGGGGTACTCAGAAAGCACAAGTCGATCTTCTGGGCTGTCAGAAACTCGGTGATTCGAGCTATGTCGCCGGCCACCGGACCCGGTGGGAGCACCAGGGTGGCGCCGCATGCGAGCGTGCTCCAGCACTCCCATGCGGAAGCGTCAAAACCCAGGCCGGCGAATGCAGCGACACGAGCACCCGGGCCGGTGAGATACGTCTCCCGATGCCAGCTCACGAGATTGGCCAGGCTGTTGTGACCGACCGCGACACCCTTGGGAACACCGGTGGAGCCAGAAGTGTAGATCACATATGCGGTCGCATCCTCTCCGGCCCGGCAGGCAGCCGTTCCTGCCGTCTTCTCGTCGAACACGCCCGATAGCCGCGCGTCGGCGCCCAGCCTCTGCCGCAGGTGAGGCGAGACTTCTATGGACTGAGGGCGCGCATCCGCGAGGATGTACCGCAGGCGTCCGTCGGGCAGTGCCGGCTCCAGCGGCAGATAGGCGCACCCGCTGCGCCAGGCGGCCAGCTGCTCGATGACGCAAGCCGTTCCCCGCTCGAAAAGGGTGGCGACCAGCCCACCTGGGCGGTAGTTCGGGCCTGACGAGATGCGCGCGGCCGCATTGGCGGATTCAGCCCACAATTCACCGTAGGTGATCGATTCCGCGCCACATTCCATCGCTACCAGGTCAGGCGCGGCATTCGCCAGCGACCTGATCATCTCCGGCACCGATGCGACTGCCAGGGGGTTCGTCATGGTCGAGCTCCTCTCCGCAGCACGTCCTCATAGGCGGCAGCAAGGCGTCGAACTGCTTCGGCAGAGACGGCATCGGCCCGATATGCGAAGTCCACGAGCAGGCCGCCGCGCGTCGGCCAGACCTCACATTGGACTTCGGCCAGGGGTTCACTGCCGTCATGGGCAACGAGATCGGCCGAACACCCGTCTAGGACGAGGTCCGGCTGCTCGTTGTTCTGATAGGCGAAGATCGTCTGAAAACAGGGATTGCGGCCGGTACGCGGAAGCCGGAGCGCGGCCACGACGTCACCGAAGCGAACGCCCTGATGGGCCAGTGCGCCCCGGACGGCTTCGCGACTCACCTCGAGCCTGTGCGTCAGGGAGTCGCCGGCCCGCCCGCGAGGGAGGCGGACGCAGACCATGTCGGTCAGGCAGGTGATGGCTCGAAGGCTCTCCTCGGTGAAACGCCCCGTCACCGGCACGCCGATACCGAAGTCGTACTGCCCGAACACCTCTCTGACCGCCATGTCGTAGCCGACGATCAGCAGGAGGAACACGGTGCTGCCATACCTCTTGGCCATGGTGTTCAGCTCGTGGACGACAACCTCCTCCAGGAAGAAGGTCAGCCGTCCGCTCCGCTGGGTTTTTTCTTGCTCGGCAGGGCGTGGCATTTCCAGCTCCGGAATTCCCCTCAGAACTGACGTCCAGTACTCGATCTGCCGCGCATGGTCTGGCGTTCCGGAGAACTCGGACAGCTCGTTGGCCAGGAACGCCATGGTGGGGGCAGCGCCATCGAAGGCAGGTGCGCTCCCGTTCCTCCGGCTGCTGTACGCGGTGCTCAACTCGGACACCAGGAGCGACTGAGACCACCCGTCGAAAGCTACGTGGTGAACCACGACGCCCAGGAGAAATACCCGCTCATCCAGCTCGGCCAGTACGCATCGCCAGATCTCGCCCCGATCGATGCGCAGTGGTCCGGCCAGGCGCCGGGAGAGTCTCGTCCGAGGATCGCCCCCCTGGGTGTCCTGGGGCAGCACCGTGAGGCGGATGCTCCGGGACCCGGATGGCAGGTCGGCGACGGGCCCTTCAGCCAGTCGGTAGGCGGCTCGTAGGGCTTGGTGCCGGTCATGGACATCGTTCAGCGCCCGCTCAAGTGCCACCACGTCCAGGTCGCCGATGACACGCCACGTCAGCCGACAGGCCGACGAAGTGTCGGCGGGGCTCGTCTCGTACGCCATGGAGAAGTGCGCCTGCATGCCACGTAGTGGCACCGTGGACGAATCGGAGGGGTGGATCCCGGAGAGCGCGCTCTCCGGCGGCTTTTCGCGGATGAGCGTGAGCACGCCCCGCAACGTCGGATCGCGCATGAATCGGGAGACCGTGATGTGCGGCCCGAATCGGCTCTGCAGCCGGGCACACAGCCTCAGCGCGTCAAGTGAACTCCCGCCCAGGGCGGCGAACGCCGCGTCCGGATCCACGGTGTCGGCACCGCTCTCCACGATACGCAGAATCTCGTGGAAAGCCCCCGTGGCGTCGCCGGCGTCGTCTGCGCGACGGCTCGCCCTCGCGAGCGAAAGGATGTGCTGGTAGTCGGTCTTTCCGTTCGGCGTAATCGGCAGGGCGTCCAGCCTGTCGATCTGCTCAGGGACAAGATAGCCGGGCAGGCTCTCGCTCAGGGCCCTCCGCACCGCCGAAGGCGTCACCGGCGCGCCGGGGCCCGCGACATAGAACAGAGCCAGCCGATCAGTGTTCTGCCCGTCGGTCGAAACGGGCACGACCACAGCGTGCGTCACGCCGTTCAGTGCCGCGCAGTGGCGTTCTATCTCATGCGGCTCGATGCGGTGGCCCCGTAACTTCACTTGCCGGTCCGCCCGGCCGCGGTAGTGCAGGAGTCCCGCCGAGTTCGTGTATCCGATGTCTCCGGTCCGATACAGGCGCACTTCCTCGCCACCGAGATTCAGGTGGACGAACCGCTCCGCCGTCGCCTCGGCATCGTTCAGATACTCGTGGGCCAGACCTGCGCCTCCCACACATATCTCACCCTCCTCTTCGGGTGCGCAGCGACGACCGTCATGGATCACGTACACATCGGTGACCGGGACTGCCCGGCCCAGCGGGATCCCGCCGCTGTGGGTGATGTCTTCGGGCCGGATCCGGTGCGTCGTGGCGAACACACAGCTTTCCACCGGCCCGTATCCGTTGATGAGGGATATCTCGGGATGGGCGTTGAGAAACCTTCCGACATACTCCGGAGACAACCGTTCCCCACCGATCATGAGCTGGCTCAGTCCGTGGAAGCACGAAAGGTCTTCGTCCACGAACATGTTGAAGAGGGAAGAGGTGAGCCAGGCCGTATCCACGCCGTGCTCGCCGACCAGCGATTTCAGCGTGCTGGGCAGGAGGTAGTCCGCATCGTTGAGTGCGACCGTTCCACCGCTCACCAGCGGGCCCCACAGTTCCAGGGTGAACGCGTCCCAGGATATGGCGGCAGCGGATGCCGTCGTATGTCCCGAGCCGAAATCGGCGAAGGACCCTTTCTGGAACAGCCGTGTCGTCGCCTGATGGGGTGAAACCACACCCCTGGGGGTACCGCTTGTGCCAGAGGTGAAGAAGACGGTGGCCGCATCCGTGCCCCGGCAGGGGATGTCGGGTATGACACCCCCGATGTCAACTGTTTTGCTCAACGGCAGGACACATGTGACAGTCAACGAGGAACGCAGTGCTTCAGCGATCCTCTTTATACGCTCGGCCGGCCAGCGGGGGTCCAATGCCGCATAGGCGGCACCGGTCTTCAGCACCGCCAACAACACCGCGACCAGTTCCATGGAGCGCGGAAGCACGACGGGAAGCTTGCATCCAGGCCCTATTCCCGCCAGGAGGAGTTCGTTCGCGTAGAAAGTGGACGCCCGGTCCAACTCGTCGTAGGTCAGCCTGCGAGGCCCCTGGAGCAGAGCTGTGGCCTGCGGCGTAAGCGCGGCGTGACGTACGAACGCCTCGTGGATGACCTGTCCGTGCTGAAAAGCGGCCTTCTCTGCCCGGTCCACTGTCGTCTCCTCTGGGTCCTCTGCCGTCACCTGGCGAGTTGTATCTCGACGTGCTCCAGTACGCTGACGCCGTAGTGCTTGCGCGCCACCGGAGGCGATGCCGGCTCGGTGTGTTTCCAGCGGGAAGTCAGCCGGTCGATGACGACCCGGGCTTCCAGCCTTGCCAGACCGGGCCCCAGGCAGTAGTGCGCTCCCTGGCCGAAGGCCAGATGGCGCTTCCTGACGCGAGCGAGATCCAGCGAGTCCGGCTCGACGAAGGCGCGGGAGTCGCGATTGGCGGCGCCCAGCATGAGGAGTACGAGGTCCCCGCGCTCGATGCGCGTCCCGGAGATCTCCACTGGGTTCCTGGCGACTCTGGCGACCTGCTGGACCGAGGTGTCGAACCGCAGGAGCTCCTCGACCGCCGCAGCGGGGTCCGTCTCGGTCAGTGCCGGCCAGTCGCCGGCATGCAGGACTGCACGCACCGCCTTGCCCAAAAAGGTGGACGTCGTTTCGAATCCGGCGTACACCAGAAGTGACGCTGTCGCCGAGATGTCCAGCCGCTCGATCAGACCGGCCCGCTCAGCCCGCATGAGCAGGCCGATCCCGCTGTCGCCGGGCAGTCCCGGCCTTCGCTGTGCGGCGCCGACCGCCTCTTCTATCTGGCGCAGCGCCTCCGTGCCTCGCTCCACGACCTGCGGCAGGTAATCGGCGATCAGCAGGGCGGCGACGTCCTGCGCCCAGCCATGCAGCCGTGGCGCGACCCCGGACGGCAGCCCGAGGATTCTGCAGATCGCTCTGCTGGACAAGGGGATCACGAGATCGGCCATCACGTCCAGATGCCCATCGGTCACGCCGTCCAGCAATTCATCGACGATTCTTCCGATGAAGGGCTCGAGTTCCGCTATCCGATCCGCAGCGAAGAGCGGTGCGACGATGCGCCGCAGAATCCTGTGCCGCTCACCGTCCATGAACATGAACCACCGTCTCACGGTGTCCGAGGTGCGCATGTTCCCGTCCGCGCCGCCCGGGTACGCGTGAAGCTTGGTGTTGCCGCGGTCCGGCCAGGACGAGGAAAGGCCGGGATGCCGCAGCATGGCCGTGACCTCGTTGAATCCAGTGACGACCCAGACTCCGAGCACGTCGTCGCGGTGGATGGGCGGGTAGCCGCGCAGGCCGAGATAGTCGCCGCAGGGGTCTGGCTTGAGGGACATGCGGTCCTGGTAGGGACAGCCCTCCCCCTCACCGGCCGGGCCTGTGACACTTGATTCGCGCTGTGCGTCAGGTGATTGCTGTTTCACCGAAATCACGCCGCTCCAGGGTAAGGATTCATGATGCATCACGAAAGGTCTCGGTCGCCGGCACTGGACATGCGCGTCACGCGGGCAGACCGTTACCCGCGGCCAGCAGCCGCACCGTACGTACCGTTCGTTCTGCTGTGAGCAGGGTCTTCAGTTGCCGGCGGTCGACCTTTCCCGTCGCAGACACCGGCAGGGTCGCGAGCACCCTGATGCGGCTCGGTTCCATGTAGGGGGGAAGAGTTTCCCGCAGGTATTCGCGGACGGCCTGCTCGCTCACCCCATGGCCTCGTACAGCCAGTCCGATCACGGGGTCGCGAGGCTCGCCCAGGGGGACCGCCACCGCCTCGGCCACCCCGTCCATCCGGCTGGCAGCGTGCTCGATCTCTCCCAGCTCGATGCGATAGCCGCGCACCTTGATCTGGTGATCGGTCCGGCCGAGGAACTCGACCCAGCCCTGTGAGGTCCAGCAGGCCCGGTCACCTGTGCGGTACATCCGGCCACCACGCTGCGCGGACCAGGGGTCGGGGACGAAGCGTTCTGAGGTGAGCGCGGGGTCGTTGGTGTAGCCGACAGCCGCGCATTCTCCGCCGATGTACAATTCACCGGGCTCGTCGATGCCGCAAGGCACGCCGTGCTCATCAAGGACGTAGTAGCGGGCATTCTGCATGGGATGGCCGTACGGGATGCTCGTCCACCCGGTCTCAACCTGGTGCACGATGAAGTCGTTGGACCACACACACGCCTCCGTCGCGCCGCCGAGCGCGACGAGCACGGCCGCGGGAAAGGCCCGGACGAGCTCCTCGTGCAGCGTGAGCGGAACCCAGTCCCCGCTCAGGAAAACCCGCCGCAGGGCGGTTCCTCCCTCTCCCGGCCGGCCGTGCAGGAAGGCAAGCACCGCGGTGAAGGCGGCGGGCGCCGAGTTCCACAGGGTCGCCCGGTGGGTCACCAGCGTGTCCAGAAGGCGTGCGGGCTCGCCGAGGTCGCGGTCTGGCAGCAGAAGCAGGCTGCCGCCTGCCGCGAGCACACCGAAGACGTCGTACACGGAAAGATCGAATGAGAACGACGCCACTTGCGCCAGTGTGTCGCCGGGTCCCACCCCATGGCGGCGGTTGAACCACTCCACCAAATTCACCACGCTGCTGTGCCGGACGGCCACCGCCTTCGGCGCTCCTGTCGAGCCCGAGGTCGTGATGGTGTAAGCGAGGTCGCCCGGCTGTAGCGGCGCCTGTCGCGGATTCCCCTCCCGCTGCGACGTGTCGAGCAGCAACGGCGCCTCGGGACTGCCCGGCCGGGCTGCGGGGAACGGCGCCGGGCTCTCGCCCGTCACTGTGAGCACCACGTCGTAGCGGTCACGCAGCGGGCCGGCCAGGCTTCGTGCCGGCCGCGGGCGGATGCTCACGTCGAAGCCCTGTTCGTGACCGGCCAGCTCCCGCCACCAGGCAGGCGGGATACGGAGACTTCCCTGGAACTGTCCTGAGTCCGGGTCCACCAGGTCGGCGACGACGATCACCGTGCCCGCAGACACGGCGGCGATCAGGTCGCCCAGCACCTGGCGGAGGTAGCGCAGATCCGGAAAGTACTGCACCACCGCGGCGAGCAGCAACACGCTCGGGTCGGCCCGGGCGACCGCGTCGCGGGCCTCGTGCGCCCAGCATGCCTCGGCGGTGACCGGTAGCCCAGTACGGCGTGCCCACTGGCCCAGTCGGCGCATCGACGCGGGTGCGCCGTCCAGGGCAAGCAGCCGGGCGACCTTCGGCGCGAGCTTCCTGACGATCAGGCCGCTGCCCGCACCGATCTCCACCACCGTCGAGCCGGGACGATAGTGCTCCAGGACCAGGCCTGCGACGTGCCGCGCATAGTCCTCGACCTGTTCGACCTCGAAGCGGAACCCTCTCGGATCAAGATTGAACCCGGCCGCGACGCACACGTCGTCGGAGTCGGTGATTCCGTCCCAGATCTCGGCGACCTCGGCCAGACGCGGCTTCCCGGCGGCAGGTGCCGTCCCCGGGACGCGGAACACCTGCCGCAGGCCCGGGGCCAGGCAGCCGATCTCGAAGGCCCTGCCCTCGTACTCGGGTGCGACGACGAGTGCGCGGACCTTCAGCGAGGTCAGCACCTCCGCGATTCTCGTGTCGGGCCAGCGCGGATCGAGCGGCACGTAATAGGCGCCCGCGCGGACGACGGCGATCAGCCCCGCGACGGACGTCGGCGTGTGGTCGATGAGGAGAGCCACGGGAGTGCCGGGTTCGACCCCGTTCGCCGTGAGGGCCGCGGCCATCCGGCGGCTGGTCGTGGCCAGTCCGGCATGGGTCACCGCCGCGCCGGACGGAGTTCGCAGCGCCGTACGACCGGCGTGGTGACGTGCCGCGCGATCCAGCAGGTCTATGACCGTGGCGGCCTCGTCGAACGGCCGGTCGGTGCGGTTGGCGGCGACCACGGCCGCGGGAAACTCGTTCATTGAGCCGGGCCCTTCGTCACCTTCAGATCGCCGTCGGTGCGCTGGAGATCACTGACGATCGCCGACACGACGTCGCGCTCGCGGCCCCACAGATAGAAGTGGTCTCCGGGATACGTCCTGATGATGGTCCGGCCCGTCGTCTGCGCCCGCCAGTGGTCAAGCACCGCGACCGGCACCAGCCGGTCATCCAGGCCGCCGAACACGCTGATGGGGCAGGTAAGAGGCGGCCCTGGACGGTATTCGTAGGTATCGACCAACTCGAGGTCGGCCCGAAGGCTGGGCAACACCAGTTCCAGCAGTTCGTGGTTCTCCAGAATCACCGCAGGAAGCCGGTTTCCCTCCTGGGTCTCCCGTATCAACTCGTCGTCCGACCATCGGTCTGCCCCGATAGCCGGGTGGTAGATCTGCGGAGGTATCGCCGAGGACACTGCGAGGAGGGCCGGCTCGAGCGCCGACAGGCGCCACAGACCGCGTGCCACTTCGAAGGCGAGGGCGGCTCCCATGCTGTGTCCGACGAGCACGAAGGGACGGTCGGCCGCGGCCGCGGCGATCTCGTCGGCCAGGTCGGCGATCAAGACGTCGAAACGCTGGTACGACGCTTCGCTCCACCGGTCCTGCCGTCCGGGTAACTGGACGGCCGACGTTTCGAACCCGTCGGGCAGCAGCCCGGCCCAGGACCAGTACGAGGACACGGTGCCTCCGGCGTAGGGCAGCAGATATACCGCGGTGTCCCCGCGGCCGGAGAGAATCCGCAGGTTGGAGCTCACGAGTCCCCCCCGGTCACGGCCAGGGCGGGAGTTGTCGACCGGTAGGCGCCGGCTCCCAGTGTGCTCACACCGCGGACAAACAGCGGCAGGACGGTCGAGAGCAGCAGCACCAGCAAGGCGCCGACCAGCACCGGTTGCGCACCCATGAGTCCGATGGCGATCGGGGCGAGGGCCAGGCCGAGCGGTGCCAGCGCGAAGGTGCCGAGCATCTCTACCGAGAAGACCCGGCCGAGGATCTCGTCCGGGATTTCGCGTTGGAGGGCGCTCTGCCACAGCACACCAAAGAGCGAGTAGCCGAATCCGGTCGCCACCATCGACGCCCCGAGTACATACACCGGCAGCTCCAGCGCCAGACAGGTCAGTTGAAGGCCCAGCAGGGCCAGCGCCGACACGGCCACGACCCCGGGGCGGCCGGGCTTCCAGCCTGCCGCCGTGAGCCCCCCGAGTACCGAACCGGCAGCCTGCAGGCCCAGCATCAGGCCGAAGGCGCCGAACTCGCCGCGCTCCTTCAGCAGGATCGGCAGCAGAACCAGGGCCGGACCCATGACCAGGAGCAGTTGTACGGTGCCCTGCACGATGATCGTCAGAACCCAGGGCCGTTCGCGTACCGCCGACAAACCGGCCCGCGCCTCGGTGAGCACGCTCTGGGCGGCGATTCTCTTCGGCACCCGATCGGAGATGCCGATCAGGGTAAGCACGCTGACGGCGAAGGAGGCCAGATCCACCAGCAGCGCGGTCCGTGCGCCTCCGACGGCGAGCAGCAGACCACCCACGGCCGGCCCGACGATCGCCGCTGTGCGGGCCGTGGTCGAGCGCAGCGCATTGGCGGCGGGCAAATCGTCATCCGGAACGAGCGAAGGAATGAGAGCGGCGAACGCCGGTTGAAAGGCCGCCGCTCCCGCGCCCATCATCGCGGCGAACAGGAGCGAGAGAACCAACGGGCCCTGTCCGGCGGTCAGCGTGAAGCCGAGCACGGCGAGCAGCCGCAGCACGTCCGCCAGGGCCATCGCCCGGCTGCGCCGGATCCGATCTGCGAGCACCCCACCGAGCAGGGACATCAGCACCAGTGCGAGCCCTTCGGCCGCCATGACGTACCCGAGGTCCGTGCTGTGCCGGTGCTGCAGCACGACGCCGATCAGAGCGACCGAGAAGATTCCATCTCCGACGGTACTTATCGCCTGACCGAGCCACACCCGGCGGAACCGGGCATGCCGCAACGGGCGGGTGAGTTTCTTGATCACTGGTCCGAGCCCTCCATATGAGATCGCGATCGGCGTGTGTCCCGCCTGCCGGTCTGGGAGCGCAGCGACTCCCTGCGGCGCTCTGCCCGGGCAAGCCACTCGGGCGTTCTGATCCCGTCGGTGACACCGCTCCGGCCGTCGAGTCTGGCGGCCATGGCGGCCACCGAGGGGAACCGGAACACATCGGTGATCGGCAGGGACACGTCGAACTCCGCGCACAGTCGCACGTGCAAGCGCGCGGCGCTCAACGACGTGGCGCCCGCATCGAAGAGGTTGAGCTCCCGGTCGATCTCCTCGACCCCCAGAACCGAGCACCAGGCCCGCGCCACCCGGGCCTCCGTGGCGTTCCGCGGCGGATCGACCGTCCCTTGACCGCGCACGGTCTTCATCGTGTCGGATCGAATGGTCACCACCGGCAGATCACCCACCCGGGCGGACGGTTCAGCTGCGATGTGCCCGAGCAGGTCCATCAGGGTCGCGAACAGCCGGCGGGCGGTTTCCGGTGAGAAGCACCGTCGGTCGCACACGAGTTGCAGCACGCCGTCCTCCGGCTCGACCACCAGGGTCAGCGGGAACCCGGTTTCTGTACGGGTCCGAGTGAGCTCCCCCCGTACCGGCAGGGCATTCTCTTCCGGCGGGGCCGAGCCGAAGTTCTGCACAATCATGGCGCTGTGGAAGAGCGACCGGCTAACCGGGATGCCGGTCCACTCGTAGATGTCCCACAGCGATCCCACCCCGGACAGCGACATGAGTTTCCAGCCCTGCTCGCTCACCCGGCCGACCAGTTCCACCACGCTCTGTTCAGCCTCTACCTTGACGGCCATGGGCAACGTCGCCATGTACATGCCGACCATGGCGTCCACATCTCCGAGGGCGGCCGGTCGTCCGCTCTGCGCGACCCCGAACGTGACCAGGGGCCGGCCGGAGTAGCGGTACAGGAACGCGGCCCAGCCCGTGGAGAGCACGCTGCCCAGCGTGGTATGGGATCGTTCCGCGAGTTCCCTGAGCCCGGCCATCAACTGGGGTGGCAGCACGCCGTCCACCCTGTGGAAATCATTCTGGGTCGCGAGCGACGCCGAGGGCGGACTGTCGAACGGAAGGGGGGTCGGTCCCTCGAAGCCGTCCATCGCCTCCCGCCAGTAGGCGACCGCCGCATCACCCGTCCTCTGCCGGAGCCAGCGCAGGTAGTCACGGTAGCGGACCGGTGACGCCAGCGCCGCGAACGGCTCGCGGCCGGCCGCCAGTTCGGCGTAGGCCGACGTGAGTTCCTTGATCAGAATGCCCGACGACCAGCCATCGAGCAGGATGTGGTGATCGACCCAGACCAGCCGGTGTCGGTTCGGCGCGAGCCTGACCAGGGTGAGACGGAACGGCGGGGCACCGTCCAGAGCGGGTCGGGACGCGCGTTCCCGCCGCAGCACTTCTTCCATCCGCTGGTCGACGTCTCCGTCCGCTATCCCTGTCCAGTCGAGAACGCGCATCTCCGACGCCGAACGGTGCACCAGTTGTACGGGCTCCGGGCTTCTGATCCATTCGAACGAGGTACGAAGCGCCTCGTGACGCCGGCCGAGCGCATGCCATGCGCTCTTCAGCAGGCCGACGTCGAGATCACCTGCCAGGGTCAGAACGAAATCGTTGTAGTTGACATCACCTTCCGGGGACATCAGGTGGCGGTACAGCATCGTCCGCTGTACCGGCGTCAGGGCGAATCCGGCGACGATGTCGTCTCGTTCACGCAACTCGATGGCCAGCTCCGACGCCTGGGTGGCATCCGGCAGCAGTTCGAAGCCATCTTCCGCGCCCTGCTCCCGCGGCTCGCCGAGCCCCGTTGCGAGGCTCTCGGCGAGCGCGTCCGCGAAGGCCCGAGCCTCGGTGCCGTCGAAGTATCTGGCACCGAGATGCATGGACAGCGTCAGTTCGCCCTCCCCGTCGAAGCCAAGGTTGATCTCAGCCGCGAAAGGCAGGATCGCATCTGGCGAGCCGACCGGTCCGGTCGCCGATGCGAGGGTCGCGATCGTCCGCAGCCGCTGCCCGTCTCCGGACGCCGCCGGCCCGAGATAGTTCACGACCACGTTGGCCGCCGTATCAAGGCGTTCCTCACGCAGATAACGAGCCCGTCCGTAGCCGACGCCGCCGTGCGGCACGGCCGACAACCGGGCCCGGTGCCCGGCGCCGCCGGGTTCCACCGTCAGCAGGAAGGGGAACAGCGCAGTGAACCAGCCCACCGTACGCACGACATCGGGCGCCGACGTGTGAAGCGGACGGCCGTGAAACTCCAGCCACACCGTGCCTGCGGGAATACCGGTAGCAGCCGCCAGCACCGGCCGGGTCGCGACGAGACAGGCCGCGAGCATGGCCTCTCCTCCCCGGGCGTTCGTGGTACAGCGCACGGTCCGCGTCAGCACGTGACCATCCCTGGCGAGCGGCGAGGCGTCCGGGTGACGCATCGGCAGCGCGAAGGCGGGTGCCGATGCGGTGCTCCGCCAGTAGGAGAGCTCGTCGTCCGAGAGCCGCGCTGTCTCCTGCGCCGACCATCCGGGCCAGGTCAGCGGGTCGCTGCTGCTGGGAGGCAGGTCCACCGGTCCTCCTGAGGCCATCGCGCCCAGGGCGGTGTCGAGGTCCTCGGAGAGGAACTGCCAGGAGACCGCGTCGACCACCAAGTGGTGAACGCACCAGAAGACCAGATCGGGCTCACCGGCCGGGGTACGGAAGAGCAGCAGCGCGAACATCGGCCCGTCGGTGATGTGGATCGATCTCTGGGCTGTGTCGCTCTCGCGTCGCAGCACGGTGACCCGCTCGGCAGTCGGTACGGCGGTGAGATCGACCTCTCGTAGCGGCAGCGCTGCCGGAGCGGTCGCCGGTCCGCGATGCCACCGTGGTCGGCCTGCGTCCACCGTGAAGCGGCTGAGCAGGCCGGCGTGGTGTTCGGCGACCGCGCGCACCGCTTGGGCGAAATTCTCGGTAGCAATAGCCTCGGGCAATTCGTACCACTGGCACTGGTTTTGATGGTTTCGTTCGGTTGTAAACGTGTCGAAGAACCAGCGTTGGATCGGGGAAAGCTCCGCGTTCTCCGGACGCCCTGCGCCCTCGGCGGCGGCCGGCGTCGGTGCCGCCCGCGCTCGCTCGGCCAGTAACCGGGCCAACCGCTCCACGGTCTGATGCTCGAAGATGTCTCGCGCGCCGAGCTGGTAGCCCGCCCGCGCGCACCGCGACATGATCTGCAGCCAGGTGATCGAGTCACCACCGATCTCGAAGAAGTTGTCCCGGATCCCCACTTCGGCCAGGCCGAGCGCCCGGGCCCAGATACCGCACAGTGCCCGCTCCGTCTCCGTACCCCCAGGGACCCGCCCCGCGGTGCCCAGCGACCGGGCAGGATCAGGCAACCGGGGGCGGTCGATCTTTCCGCTCACCGTCAGTGGCATCTCGTCGACGACGACGAACTTGGTGGGCACCATCGCAGAAGGCAGCAGGCGGGTCATGTGCTCGCGGACGGCCGTGATCACTTGCCTGCCACGGGCCGTGCGCAAAGGCTGGTTGGCGGCGAGCGGCACCGGCTCGCTGGAGTCGATCAAGGTCAGGTCGGGGCGGCTGCCGGCCGGATGCACCAGCACCGTCAGCAGCCCCGCACCGCGTGGACACACGACGGCGGCATATCCACGTACCGCGGCGATCTCCACCAGGTCATCGGGGTACACGCCCGGGTCCGGTGAGGTATCCCCACGCCCGGCGTCCCGCAGCCGGTCTGCGAGCAGCACCTCCGGCCGGCAGCGCGCGTCCGGGACGCCGGTCAGAACGACGCTCTCACCGCAGAGGTCGTCGATCAGCGAGGCGTACGACTCCACGGCGTCCGAGGCGTCCATATCGTCGAAACGGACCGACCGGGCCGGCGCGGTCGGGGCAGCGGGCAGATCACGCCACAGTGAGACATCGAAGCGGAACCGGTTCATCTCCGTGTCCGCACGGCCTCGCTTGGCATGGGTCACCACCGTCGCTCCAGAGAGGGTCGCGGCGAACCGGGCGAACCAGCCCGGCGCGACGCAGAGCTCGTTCTCGGCCTCGACCAGCCGCGCCACCTCGTCAGCCAAACCGTCGTCGGGTGCGGCACCACCGGTCTGCGCCAGCCGTACCGACAGATGGAACGCGGCGAGCGTTGTCACATCCCGGACATCGCCGAGGAAGATCCGGCCCCCTGGCCGGAGGCGCCGCCACGCGCCCTCGATCACCCGCTCCAGATAGTCCAGGCTGGGAAAGTACTGGGCGACCGAATTGATGATCACCAGATCGAACCGCTCGTCGCCGAGGACGCCGAAGTCGTCGGCCGCTGCCTCGGCGAGCCGTACTCGTCCGTCGTCCAGGCCCGCACCGGCCAGATGGCCGCCCACATAGCCCAGGGCGCCGGCGGCGATGTCCGTCCCGACATAGCGCGCGGTGTGGGGGGCGACCCGGAACAACACCATGCCGGTGCCACAGCCGATCTCCAGGACGCGCTCGGCGGGGTGCTCCAGGATCCGGCCGACGGACGCGTCCAGCCACTCCCGCATGTGCTCGTCCGGAATCGCCTCCTGGGTGTAGCTGCTGATCCAGCCACTCGTGTTGAAGTCGGCCCCGCCCGAGCCGATCTCGTTGAGTCCTTCCTCGTCGTGGACCTCACGCCACTCCGCCACCCGGGCCTGGGCGAGGCCGTCGTCCGTCCCGCCCGCGACCCGGAGGTACCCGATGAGGCGCGCCGCGCCATTGACGTCCTCCCGGACGTCCGCGACGAACTCGGCCACCCCGGCCACCTCTGCTGCGGTTCGCTCGACCTCTGACAGATCGATCCGTGATCCCCGAACCTTCACCTGGGTGTCGGAGCGGCCGAGAAAGTCCAGCGCCCCGCTCGCCAGCCGACGGACCTTGTCGCCGGTCCGGTACATCCGACTCCCGGGCTCGGCGCCCTCGAACGGGTCCGGCAGGAAACGGTCCGCCGTCGCGGCCGCGTCGCCGAGGTATCCCAGCGCGACGCCGGGGCCTGCGATGTACAGCTCCCCCGGAACGCCGTCGGCCACCGGCTCGCCGGCTCCGTCCAGCACGTACAGCCGGACGTGCGGAAGCGGACCGCCGATGGGCACGTTCCGGGTCTGAACGGCGTCACGGTCCATGCAGGCTGTGTTGTACCAGACCGAGGACACGGTGGCTTCCGTCGTGCCGTACGCGTTGAACAGGGTCGCCCCCCGGCCTGCGCCAGACCGCCACGTTCTGACCCTGGCGGGTTCCAACCGTTCGCTTCCGGCCACGACCAGCCGGACGCAGTCCGGTACGTCCACACCTCGAGCGGTCAGCTCCGACGTCCACTCATGCCAGCGGCTCGCCGGCAGATTCAGCACCGTCAGGCCGCGGCGCCGGATCAGCTCGTCCAGATCCTCGTCCAGAGTGGCGTGAACGACCACGCAGGCGCCCGCGTACCAGGCGCCGAAGAGTTCTTCGACGGAGACGTCGACGGCCGGCGAGGCCATCTGCAGCACCTGGTCCCCGGGCACCAGGTGGTACACCGCGGCCACCGCCGCGGCCAGGGTGAGCACCGCGCTCTGGTGGACGAGAACGGCCTTGGGGCGGCCGGTGCTGCCCGAGGTGAAGATGACGTAGGCCGGGCTCCCCCGCGTCACCGTCTCCGCCGCCCGCGGCGCCGTCCATGCCGGGTCATCCGACTCGTCTGCGTCCATGTCGAGCAGGGTGACGCCCAGACCCGCGCCCAGCTCCCTGGTGGGAGCGTGCACCACCAGGATCCGGCAGCCCGACTGCTCCAGCATCGAGCCGGCACGGAGGGCGGGTGTGCGGACGTCGATCGCCACGTACGCCGCACCGCACTGCAGGACGGCCAGGATGGCGACCGAGATCTCCACGGACGGTTCCGCGAGCAACCCCACTCGGTCACCCGGCCGCACACCTGCGGCGGTCAGCCGTGCGGCGAACCGCGTGACGGTGGCGTCCAGCCGACCGTAGGTCATGGTCTGATCGCCGGCCGATACCGCGGGTGCGTCCGGGTTCTCCCGCGCCCACCGCCCGACCAGCGAGCGCAGGCCGCCGCTGCGCCACTGCCCGTCCAATCTCTCCGCCGAGACCAGGGCCGCCGACCGGGCCGCGGCGATCCGGACCGGCATGGCGGGGTCGGCCACGGCAGAGCGGAGAACCGCGGCGAACATCTCATGGCAGAGCTCGACGGTGCGCTCGGTGAAGATCTCGGTGCTGTACTCCAGCGCAACCGTAAGTGTCCGGCCGTGATCGTGCACGTCACAGCTGAGATCGAACTGCGCGGACGGACGACGCCCGCCGAACACCTCGATGTCCAACCCGGCGAACCGCAGACCGTGCTCAGGCGACGGCAGGTACTGAAAGCACACGTCGAAGAACGGATTGCGGTTGCCCGCGCGGGACGGCTGGAGCTCGTCGACCAGAACACCGAACGGGAACTCCTGGTGCGTGAGCAGGTCGAGCACCGGACGCCGGAATCGCTCGACCGCGTCGGCGAAGGTCCGTACACCCCCGAGATCGGCCCGCAGGGGCAGCACGTTGACGAGGAAGCCGATCAGAGCGGTGCTCTCCTCGCTCACGCGGCCCGCGAGCGGTACACCGAACAGCACATCGTCCTGTCCGGACAACTCCTTGAGCACAAGGGCGAAGGCCGCGGCCAGTACGGTGAACGGCGTGACTCCCAGTCCGCTCGCCAGCGCCCGGACGCCGTCAGTCGTGGCGTGGTCGAGGTCGCGCATCGACGTCGCCCCGGCGAAGGTCCGCAGCTCCGGCCGGACCAACTCGGTCGGCAATTCCAGCCGGCTCGCGCCGTCCAGGACCTGCCGCCAGTGTTCCACCTCGGCGACCCGCTCCACCGTACCGGGTGCGAAGCGGGCCTCCTGCTCCTCGGCATGCCCGCCCACGCTCAGTTCGAGCGGTGCGGGGAACGGTTCCCGGCCGGTCGCCTCGGCCTCGTACGCCGATGCGAGGTCGGACAGCAGCACCTGGGCTGACCAGCCGTCGAAGATGATGTGGTGAACCGCGACGACGAGCACATGGTGATCGTCGGCCAGGCGCACCAGTTCCGCCCGTATCAACTGGTCAGCGGCCAGGTCGAACGGGGTGTTCGCGGCCAGGTCGCACCGCTGCTGGACGAACTCCTCGGCCTGCGCCGCGTCAAGGTCCCCGATGTCGAGCAGGGGCACCTCCATCGACCCGTCCGCGACGAAGACCTGGTAGGGGATACCGTCGAGGGTCACGAACCGGGTACGCAGAGCCTCGTGGCGGGCGAGGCACGCGGCGAAGGCGGATCGCAGGGCGTCGGCGTCCAGGTGCCCGCGCAGGCGCAGGCCCATTGAGACGATGTAGAAGGAACTGTCGGGATTGAAGTTGTCGAGAAACCACAACCCCCGCTGCGTCTGACCGAGTGGCCAGACACCGGGCCGGGTTGCCCACGGCGGGGCGGACGTACCTGCATCGGGCTGGGCAGTCACTGGCGGTCCCCAGAAGATTCGACGGTGGATGCGGTGATCGGCCCGGTCAGCCGCTGTAAGGCAGCCAGTTCCTCGTCACTGGCGGCTTGCAGATTGTCGAGCAGGCGTGCGGCCGTCCCGCTCCGATGAGTGGTATCGGACCGCGGTCCAGCACCAGAGATCTTGCTCGTCAGCCAGGCCGCGAACGAGCGCACGGTCGGCCAGTCGAAGACCGCCCGCACCGGAACGGGCCTGCCCAACTCCCGCTGAAGCGTCGCGGCGATCCGCACGGCTATCAGGGAGTGGCCGTCCACATCGAAGAACGGGACGTCCAGGCTCGGCACCGGCCTGCCGAGATGCTCCTGCCACACGGCACGGACGGCCTCCTCCATCTCCGTACCGCTCTCCGCCGTCTCTCCCCCGACACCGGCCATCAGGGCGATCTCGTCGAGCGCCGCCCGATCCACCTGCCCGGCGTCATCCACCGGGAGCCGGTCGAGCAGCACGAACCAGGACGGCACGGTGCCGACCGGCGTCCGGCTGAGCAGGAACGCACGCAGATCAGCCGGAGTAAGCGCGAGATCGTCCGTGACGGCATAGGCGACCGGCACGCCACCCGCTTGCGCGGGCGCCGGGCAGACCACGGCCGCCGCCACCGCAGGATGCCGGGTCAACTCGGCGGCGGTCGCCTCGGGTGAGATCGTCACGCACCCCGCGCTGCTCCGCTCAAGTGTCCCGTCGGCCAGCCACCGAGCGAGTATTCCCGTCGCATGCGGTTCATCCACGAGGCGGCCGACCCGCTGACCGGCGTCGCCATCGCCCGGTGCGGCCACGTACAGCTCTCCTGTGGCTCCCACGGGAACGGGCCGCCGCGCCTCGTCCAACAGCAGCAGCGGACCGTCGGGGATCGGCCGCTCCATTTCGGTGAGCCAGCCCGGACGGGTGGAGGCTCCCAGCCCGACAAGCCGGTCCCGCTCGGCGTCGTCGTACAGCGGCAGATCCAACATCGGCCGGTGTGGCCCGGCCAACGCCGCCTCGACGAGCCGGACGTATTCCTCCGACATTCGGCGGATGGTGCCGGCGTCGAGGACGTCGGCAGTGTACTTGACCGACACCGACATGGTGCCTTCGCCAGGGTCGATGACATCCCACACGAGATCGAACTCGCTTGCCCCGTCGCTGTCGACCTGACGCTCCGCCCGAACCGATCCCAGGTCAAAGGCCAGATCCGACGTCCCGAGCACCTGGAAACACACAGAGGTGAGCGGCAGGCGGTTCGGTTTCCGCACGGGGTTGGAAAGCGCGACGATCTCATCGAACGGCACCACGCAGTGATCCATCACATCGAAGAAGGTGCCGCGGGTCGCGTTCAGCACGTCTCGAAAGGTCGATTCGGGCGTCATCCGTACCCGCAGCGGCACGGTGTTGACGAAGAACCCGACGGTGCCGTCCAACCACGGCCCGTGCCGTAGCGACCACGGCGTCGCGATGACCACGTCCCGGACCGGCCCGCCGCGCCGTCCGAGCAGAATCGCGAGCACGGCCTTGAGGAACACGAACGGTGTGATGCGATGCCGCCGGGCGAACTCGCGTACGGCCACGGCCAGTTCGACCGGGACGACAGTGCTCTCCTCGCCGACCTCGAACACACGGTGAAGGGAGCGCGACCGATCGGTCTGCAGATCGAACTCCGGCTGTCCGGCGAACTCCGCCCGCCAGTAGTTACGGGACTTCTCGTAGGCCGGATCGGCCGCCACCTCGTCGAGCCAGGCACTGAAGAGCTGGTAGCTCTCCGGTGCAGGGCCCAGGATGGTGTTCAGGTCATGACCGGCGTCCCAGGCCCGGTAGAGCTGCGCGAACTCCCGCAGCAGCACCTCGATGGACGCGCCGTCGACCGCGACGTGGTGAACGAACAGGGCGAGCCGGTGCTCCCCATGCCCGGTGCACGCCAGGTGGCCGCGGATGAGCGGCCCGTGTTCCAGGTCCAGCGGCCGGGAGAACTCGTCGGTCATCACCTCGGACCAGGCCGCCTCGACATCGGCGGCGCCCGTCAGATCCGTGACCGCCAGCCGCGCCGCGACGTCGTCGACGACCCGCTCAGGCCCGTGCTCGCCTGGCACTAGCCGGGTACGCAACGTCTCGTGTCGGGCGGTCAGCATGTGCAGGGCGACCTGGACGCCTTCCTGATCGACCGGCCCCGACAGGCGCAGCACCACCGGGATCATGAAGAACGGCAGTTCGGGGTAGAGACGGCTGTAGAACCAGAGCCGGGTCTGCAGGCGGCAGGCGGGGCGGTGCCCGACGTCGCCGGGGAGGAGTTCGGTCATCGGCCGGCCTCCTCGGTGCCGCTGGTCCGACCGGCCTCGATCAGCGTGGCAAGGCCGCTGACGGTCGGGCCGCTGAAGAAGTCCCGCAGGAGGATCTGCACCTCGTAGTGCCGGCGGACCTGTCCGATGAGCTCCAGGGCGAGCAGCGAGTTCCCCCCCAGGGAGAAGAAGTTGTCCGCGCAACCGATCCGGTCGAAGCCCAGCACCTGCTGGAACACCTCCGCCAGATGCCACTCGACAGGCGTGACGGGCGTGACGAACTCGCCCACGGCCGAGGGCCGGTCGTGACCGTGGGTGACGGCCGCCGGCGATTCCTTGACATCAGGCGCCGACGGCGGCTGCGCCGCCACGCCGTCGCGGGCGAACCGGCGGGCCTGCTCCAGCACCTCCCGCAGATCACCGACCGAAACGTGGATCTGCGGAAGACCGGCGGCCAGCGCTGCGCAGAACATCTCGTGGCCCTCGGATTCGGTGAGGAAGATGCCGGGATCTGCCGCCGGCTCCTGCAAGGTCGCGTTCATCCCGATGTTCAGCCAGCCCGTCCAGTCAATGGCCAGGACGTCGTCGCGCCCTTCTCGCCTGGCTTGGTGGGCGAGCGCGTCGAGGAATGAGTTGCCCGCGGTGTAGTCGGCGGCCCCATCCCAGCTGTCGACGGTGGTGAGCGACGAGAAGAGGGCCAGGAAACGCAGATCGAGCCCGGCGGTCGCGTCGATCAGCGCCCGGGCGCCAGCGATCTTGGGTGCCACGGTGCGGTTGAACTCCTCAGGACCAAGTCTCTCGATGAGACCGCCGCCACCGGTCAGGCCTGCCGCGTGCACAACCCCGTCCAGCGCGCCGAACTCGTCGAGTGTGGCGCGGATCAGCATGTCCACCGCCGGCGCATGCGTCACATCGCAGGACACGGCCAGCACCTCGCCGCCCAGGGCCTCGATCTCGGCGAGCCGCGCGACGGCCCAGGACGTCGGATGATCCGCCCCGTGGGCCTGGACGAAGTCGTCCCAGTCCGCCCGGGCGGGCAGCGCGGTACGGCCGGAGAGGACGAGCGTGGCGCCGTACTCCCTGGCGAGGAACTTCGCGATGGACAGGCCGATGCCACCCAGGCCCCCGGTGATCAGGTAGACGCCCTTGTCCCTGAGGGGTACCTGTTCGCGGCGCGGTAAGGGAAGTTCCAGCGGTTCGACATCCTGCCTCCAGCGCCGACGTCCCCGATAGGCGACCAGGAGGTCCGACGACAACGCCCCGATCTCGGCGGACAACTGGCGGGCCCAGGACTCGGCGTCCCCGGCAGGGTCGAGGTCGACGACGCGGCAGGCCACATGGCGCAGTTCCTTGGGAACCACCTTGGCGACGCCGGCAAGGGTCGCGTGATCCGGCACGATCGGCTCATCGCCTGACACGTCGAACGCACCGCTGGTCGCCACGAGGAGGCCGAAACGCCCGTCGTCACGCGCGGCCAGGGCACGCACCACTGCGAGGAGTTCATCGGAGCGTCCACCTACCGCGGCCCGGCCGTCGACCGCGCTGAGAAACAGCACGTCGGCCCGTGCCCGGCCGGCCAGAGCCCGCTCCAGCGCCTGGCCTGGATCCACATCAGGGCCGGACTCGACGTGCACCACCTGGTGTCCCGCCAGCCGCACAGCTTCGGTCAGCGTGTGAGCCCGCTCGCCGGCCGCCGCGACGACGAGCACGGGACCCGCTGCCCCGTCCTGCTCCGGACGGCGCCGCGGTGCCGTACTGCTGCGCCAAGCCGGTGCGTACAGCCATCTCCCCGAGTCCCGGACTCGCTGGACGGCGGCCGGTGTGGCGGACCTCGCCGAAACGTCCTCGACCCAGAACCGCTGACGCTGAAACGGGTAGGTGGGCAGCCCGGTACGCCTGGCTCCGTCGTCGGCGAACGTCTCCCACCGCGGCTCCACGCCCTGCTCCCACAGGGCCGCGAAGGCTCGGTGGAGAATTTCAAGATCGTCCTCCGCATCGTCGAACGATCGGACCGTACGCACCAGCCGGTGCTCCGTGCCGGCTGCGATGAGGCTCTGCACCAGCGAAAGCAGTCCATGCCCGGGGCCGACCTCGGCCATCGGGCCGCCGGCCGTCACGAGCAGGTTTGCGACACACTCACGGAAGCGGACCGGCTGCCGCATATGTCGACCCCAGTACTCGGCCGACCGCACGTCGGCCTCGGTGATCCAGGTGCCCGTGACATTGGAGAGATACGGGATGAGGGGGGCCTGTGTCGGCACGGTCGCCATGAAGGCGGTGAAGCGGTCGGCTGCCTCGGCCATGGCCTCGGTGTGCGCAGCGTACGGAACCCGCAGCCGCCTCGACGTCACGCCGCGCTCGGTCAACAGGCTCTCGAGCCCGGCCAGGACCTCGAGGTCGCCGCCTACCGCGACCAGCCTTGGACCGTTGTCCCCCGCGATGGCGGCGCCGACCGGGAGCAGGGAAGCAAGCTCGGCTTCTGGCAGGGCCACGGCGAGCATGCCCCCATCGGGGGCCCCCGCCATGAAGCGGGATCGGGCATCGATGACGCGTACGGCGTCCGGGAGCGAGAAGACCCCGGCGACGGTGGCCGCGACGAACTCGCCCAGGCTGTGCCCGAGCATGGCCGCTGGTTCAACGCCGCGCGCGATCAAGGCCTGGGCGAGTGCGTACTCGACGCAGAAGAGCACGGGCTGGATCAACCGTGGCTGGTTCAGCTCGTCCACTCGGTCCTCGTCGAGGATGAGGTCACGCGGATCCAGGCCGAGGAGCGGCCGGAACAGCTCCGCGCAGCGGTCGAACTCCGCGGCGAACTCCGACATGCCCTCGTACAGGCCCCGGGTCATTCCCGGGTAATGGGCGCCCTGGCCGGGAAACATGAACGCGACGGCCGGGTTGGACTGTCCTGTACGGAACGGCTCGGCCTCGCGGTCGCGCAACGCGCGGGCCGCCTCGCCGCGGTTCCTGGCCACGACGGCCGCCCGGCAGGCGAATCTGCCGCGGCCGTTCTGCAGCGTCAGTGCCGCGTCGTCGACGCGAGCGGAATCACCTTCGAGAGCGTCCGCCAGCTCCTTGAGGGCCTCCGCCAGCGCCTTGTCGTCCCGTGCCGACACGGGAAGCACCCGCCAGCCCTCGGACTCGGCAGCGCGGGGCTCGGCCACCGGCGGCTGCTCGATAATCACGTGGGCGTTGGTACCGCCGATGCCGAACGAACTGACGCCCGCGCGGCGCGGCATGCCGTCCGGCGTATGCCATTCCTCCCGATCCGTGGTGATGCGGAAGGGACTTGTGGCCAGATGCAGGGCCTCGTTCGGCTCGCGGAAGTTCAGCTGCGGCGGAATCACGCCATGTTTGATGGCGTACAGCGCCTTGATCAGTCCAGCCACACCCGCCGCTGAGTCCATGTGACCGATGTTCGCCTTCACCGAGCCGAGGACGCAGTAGCCGGTCCGGTCCGTCTGTTCACGGAATGCCCTGGTCAGCGCGGCAAGCTCGATCGGGTCACCGATCGGGGTTCCCGTGCCGTGCGCCTCCAGATAGGTGATGGAGTCGGGGTGCACCCCCGCCACGGCCTGCGCCGCCGCGATCAACTCCGCCTGCCCGTCGACGCTCGGCGCGGTGAAACCGGCCCGGCCCGCTCCATCATTGTTGATGGCCGAGCCGATGATGACGCCCTCGATCGTGTCACCGTCGGCGATGGCGTCCTCAAGCCTTTTGAGCAGAACCACGCCGACGCCCGACCCGAACACGGTGCCGGTGGAGCGGGAATCGAACGAGCGGGTAAGCCCGTCGGCCGAGGCGATGCCGCCCTCCTGGTAGACATAGCCGCGCTTGACCGGTGGGGTGATCGCGACACCGCCGGCGAGCGCCGCGTCGCACTCGAACGTGCGCAGCGCCTGGCAGGCCAGGTGAACAGCGACCAGCGAGGTGGAGCAAGCGGTGCCCACCGGCACACTGGGCCCGGTGAGATTGAGGTGGTAGGAGACCTTAGGCGTCAGATAGTCCACATCGTTCTCAAGCGAGCCGACCGAGTGCATCCGCCCACCGGTTCGCTTCAGCGCCTCCGCGTCGACCCGCGCCCGGATCCGTTCCAGATAAGTGTTGGCGCCCTGCCCGGCGTACACCCCGACTGAGCCGGGGAATCGCTGAGGGTCGTAGCCCGCGGCTTCGATGGCTCGCCAGCTGTGCTCCAGGAACAACCTGTGCTGGGGGTCCATCAACTCCGCCTCACGGGGGGTGAGCCCAAAGAAGGCGGCGTCGAACATCTCGATGCCCTCGATACAGGCGGCACGTCGGACATACTCCTTGGAGCGAATCAGATCGGCGTCCTCCCCGGCGGCGAGGAGATCCTCGTCCGTAAGGTCCGTGAGTGACTCCACTCCGGAGACGATGTTGTTCCAGAACTCGTCCGCCCCGGAGGCCCCGGGGTACGCGCACGACAGGCCGATGACGGCGATGTCCATTCCCGGTCCACGCTTGTCGTCCATGTCCGCCTCTCCCCGTGCGCTGTCGTCCAGCCCCAGGTCTGTGTGGTTCCAGATGCTCGGCGGGTTCCACAGTTGCGTAGGCCCGGCCACGGTCATGCTCGGCGTCCGCCGTCCGGGGGCCAAGTCAGGGATAACCCCGACGGGGCGAACGACTGCCGCATGCTCCGGGTCCATCGGGAAGATCCCACCGCATTCCCGGTCCCACCCGGGACATCCGACTCCTACGGAGCAGGCGGGTCAGGACTTTCCCGTAAGGCCACGCGCGGGCACAGCCGCTACGGTCCTGGCATGCCCTCGCTCACGTGGTTCTCGGATCTCGAATACTGGCTGGTGGATGAGCCGGCGCTGAGTCGTGCGGTGCTGACGGACGACCGCTTCAGCTCCAGCACTCTCAACACCTCGTTCAGCCGTTTCAGCAGCGGCCACATACATCAGGAGTGCGCGTATCTGCTGGACATCCTCCGCCGCTGGTACGTGGAGCACGACCCGCCGCAGCACACCGCCGAGCGAAGAGTGACGCAAGCGCATTTCTCGCGGGGACTGCTCACCCGGCTCGGGCCCGCCATCAACGACATCGTCGACGAGACCCTCGACGCGCTGTCGGCGCGCACCGGCGGCGTCGACGCCGTCCGTGACATAGCCGAACCCGTCTCAGCGCGGGTGATCGGTCTCGCCTTGGGGCTGCAGCGGCTCGACATCTCGCAACTGCATCGCTGGTCCGCCGACATCGCGGCCTTCGTAAGTGCCGTCTACCGGCTGGACCTTGCCCGCAAGGCTCAGCAGGCCGTACTGGAGATGGCCGACTTCATCCGGCAGGAGCTGACGGGTCAGGCGGCGGAGGGCCTCGCCGGCAGGTATCAGGACGGCGATTTCCTGGCCGGCGTGGCCGACCACACGATGATGTTGTTCGGCGGGCTGGAGACCTCCGCCCGCTTGCTTGGGCTCGCCCTGTGGGAGTTGCTGTGCACTTCCGACCGGGCGGCCGTCGAGGTCGAGGAGATCATCGATCGAGTGCTGCGGAGATATCCGCCGCTGAAGTACGTCAGCCGCGTGGCCGCGGCCGATATCGAGCTCGCCGACCGGCGCATCAGGGCGGGAGAGCTGGTGATGGTCTCACTGACAGGGGCGGAGGACGTGGCCACGCCGGCACTGGCCTTCGGCATGGGACGCCACTTCTGCCTCGGCATGCCGCTCACCATGCTGGAAACGACGATCCTGCTCAACGCGTTCCAGCGGCGCTTCCCTGATGCCGCACTGGCGGCGCCGAACGCCGAGCCGTCCGGCAACCACGCCTACCACGGATTCCATCGCCTCCCGCTCGTGCTGTGACGTCTGTCCCCGGATCCGGGGACTGCGATTGGGGAAGGGACCCTGGCGACAATGGCCTCGACGTCGCGAAGCAATGACGCAGACGGTTGAGGAGGTCGCGCGACGATGGACCTGAAGGTGCGGTATGCCCGGCGCCCGATGCGACGAGGCGAGCTCATCGCCGCGTGGGAGTTCCTGCTCGACCGGTTGGAAGACGGTGCTTCGCACCTTGTCGAGCTCACCGGCGACCCCGGCATGGGAAAGTCCCGGTTTCTGGTCGATCTCGCCGAGCTGGCCCGGCGGCGGAAGGTGCCCACGGTGACCGGCAGACCACGTAGCCTGCCCGCACCCGCCGTACCGAGCCCGGAAGGGCGGGTGATCCTGATCGATGATCTCCATCATCTCGGCCCCGGCGAACTCCCCGCTTTCGGCAGCCTGCTTGCTGCCCTGCCGACGCGGCCCGTGCTGCTCCTGGTAGCGAGCAGGCCGCGGCAGATGCCGTCGCGCGTGGCGGCGGTGATGGAGTCGCTCCATCCCATGCGCTGGCAACTCGCTGGACTTGACGGGGACGAGCTGGACGCGCTGGGAGCAGACGCTCTGTGTGGGGCGCATCGGCGAGCGGAGTTCGCGCTCTGCCATGGCAATCCGCGCTATGTGCGCCTGCTCGTGGACTGGTGCACATCGATGGCGCCGTGTCCGGGCGATCCCCTGCTCGGCCTGCAGACTCCACCCTCCGCAGCCGTGCTGCTCGCCGAATTCGCGGGCCTCAGCGGCACGGCTGCGCTCGTCGCCGACTCGGCGGCGGTCCTGGGCGGCTCGTTCGACGCCGACCTGCTGGCCGCTGTCGCGGAGTTGCCTCGCACGCAGGTGCTGGAGGCGCTGGACGAACTGACCGCCACCGACCTTCTCCGTGCGATTCCAGGAACGGCCCAGCTCTGCTTCCGTCATCCCCTGCTGCGCGCGGTGTGGTACGGCATGGTGCCCGTCGGCCGACGCCTCGGGGCCCACCAACGCGCTGAGGCGGCCCTTCGCGCCCTGTGCGGGCCTCCGCAAACCTACGCGTTCCATGTGGAGCGCTCGGCACCTGTCGGCGACCGGGCCGCCGCGCTCGTGCTGGCCCAGGCCGGCAGCGGTATGCGGGCACGCGACCCGCGACTGGCGGCTCACTGGTTCCGTGCGGCGCTGCGCATCCTCCCGCTCGGCACGAGCACTGTCAGGACGCACGGCCCCTTGCTCGCGTCCGGTGCGGCGGCCGCCTGGCGAGGCGGATTGAACCGCCTCTGCGCCGCCTTCTTGCGCAAGTATGATCAACTCCCTCGGAGTGACGTGGATGCGGCCGCCATCACCGATGCGGCCACCAGCCGGGCTGCTCTCGAACTGCAGTCGGGACGAACCGAGGACGCGGTGCGGACTCTGGAGCAGGCCCTGCGCCAGGTGGCGGATCATCCCTCGGCGGAGGAGACCGTCCGGCTCAGGATCGAGCTGGCCCGCGTCGTACATGACGCGCAGCACGCCGCGGAGGTGGCCGAGGACGCCCTCCTCGCCGCGGCCGGCTCAGGTGATCAGCGCCTGCGCGCCGCGGCGTTGGCGGCGTTCGCCCTGGCGAAGTTCTCCTGCGGCGCTCTCGAATCCAGCCGCAGCGCCGCGGCGGAGGCCAGCCGCCTGCTCGATCAGCAACCTGACGAGGTGATCGCGGGCACGCTGGACGCCCTGATCGATCTCGGACGGGCAGAGCTCGGCCTGGAGACGTATGAGCCTGCCATACGCCATCTGGCTCGTTGCGCGGCGATCGCGACGGACACCGGTCAATGGCCCTCGTCCGTGACCGCCTCCATCGCGCTGGGCACCGCACAGCTGAGGCTGGGCCGCCGGGACGAGGCCACGCGAACCGCAGAATGCGCGGTGCTGCTCGCATCGGACCTGGAAGCCCCGAGTCTGAGCGCATCGGCGCTGGCGCTGCGTGCCGTCACGGCCGGGGTTCCACGGAATGGGCAGCCGGTGACCGAGCCTGCCGACCCGCACGAGCCGTCCAACGGCCGGACGTGCCTGGACCTGCTGAGCCGGCGCGAGCAGGAGGTGGCCGTGCTGGTCAGCCAGGGGCGCACGAACCGGCAGATCGCCAGGGCCCTGGCCGTGAGCCACAAGACGGTGGAGACACACCTCAGCCGGATCTTCGGTAAACTGAGTGTCTCCTCACGAGCCGAGATCGCCAACATGGTCGGCCGGGCCGCCGCAGGCGCCGGGGCCGCGCGGCAGGGCTGATGCCGTGCCGGAGCACCCGGCCTGCCCCGCCGGCGGGGCAGGCCGGGTGGCGTTGCCGAACTCAGTCAGACGGCTGACGCTGCGCGCACAGGAGCACCGAGAGCTCCCGGACGGTTGGGCCGTCGAAGAAGTCGAGCAGTGACAACTCGACGTCAAGCTCGCTCCTGATCCGGCCGATAAGCCGCCCGGCGGTGAGTGAGTGCCCGCCCAGTGCGAAGAAGTCGTCCTCGGGGCCCACCTCGGACAGCCCGAGCAACTCGGCGAACATACCGGCCAAGCGCTCTTCGAGCACACCAGCCGAGAGTTCAGTCGGCATACCGCACCTCCTCGGACACCGCGGACAGCCGCTGACGGACGCTCAGGGGCCGAATGTCCGGCCACACTGCGTCAATGTGCTCCAGACACTCCGCCTTGACTCCCTCGAAGCCTGTCGCCCGCCAGCCGGGCGGAAGGTTCCGGCCCACCGGCCAGATCGAGTGCTGCTCCTCGTCGTTGACCACGACCCGCAGGATCTGATTTTCGTCGCTGAACAAGATGTTCCCCTTGATGTGAGACGGCCGGAGATCAGTTGCCGACCGACGGATTGTTGTAGAGCCGTCCCTCGGACCAGACGTAACGCGCGCTTTCACGCCATACAGATGGGCATGGTGTACGGCTCAACCCACGCCCCTCAACGTGTCCGAGATCCTCGCGATGAGATCCGCCGAGTGTTCCCAGAGGAAGAAGTGTCCACCTGGGTAGATATGGATGGACGTGCCGGCCGTACTCAGCTCGCGCCAGCGTTCCAGGCCGTCACGCGGCGCATGGGGGTCCGCATCGCCGCTGAACACCAGGATCCGGCAGACGAGTGGCTCCTGCGGTCTGGCCTGGTACGTCTCCACCGCGGTGAAGTCCGCGCGTAGCACCGGCAGCATCAGGTCCAGCAGGTCCCGGTGCTCGGCCAGCTCCGGCGCGATCCCGCCGAGCGCCTCTATCTTGTGCAGGAACGCCTCATCCGGCATCTGGTGGTAGGGAACGAAATCGGGGTCCACTGCGTGCGGGGCTCGTCGCCCGGACACCGCAAGCAGCTCCGGCTTCGCAGCCCCGGCACGGGCCAGCTCCACGGCGACCTCGTAGGCGAGAATCGTCCCCATGCTGTGCCCGTACAGACCGTACGGCCGCCCGTCGAGGTCGGCGGCTATCGCTCGGCTGATGTCCGGCACCAGTGAGCGCAGATCCGTGACCGCGGGCTCGCTGTAGCGCTCCTGACGACCGGGGAGCTGAACTGCCGCGAGTTCCACGTCGGGAGGGAACAGCGCGGCCCAGGGCCGATACGCGCTGGCCGAACCGCCTGCGAAGGGAAAGCAGTACAGCCTCACAGCCGCGCCGCCAGCGGGGGTGAGCCGGTGGATCCAGCCCGGCGAGGCGATGGTAGTCATATAAGCTCACTGTCTGCAGAAGGGACGGCAGAGGCGGGCGGGGACCGGACCTCGGCCAAGGGTAGATGAGCGATGCCGGGCGGAGCCTGCTGAGCCGGGTCACAGCCCCCGCGCCTTCACATCGTTGTTCATGCCTTGTCCCGCGGCGTGGACGCACGCAGCAGGGCGAGCCGTTCCGCCAGTTGACTGAGGTCGCTGTACTCGTAGACGGTGCGTAGGGGGACCGTCACGCTGATGGCCCGTGACAGTTCGTCGACGACGCGCACTGCTGTCAGCGAGCTCCCGCCGAGCAGGAAGAAGTCGTCCTCACCCGACCGCACCTCGACCTCCAGAACCTCGGCCCACACCTTCGCGACGAGAATTTCCAGCTCACCCGTGAGTCGGCCGACGTTCTGGGCATCACCCGGATCGGCCTGCGGCGGTGCGGGGTCCTCCGCCGGCAGCCTCGCCGACCGGACCGGCAGAGCGAGCGGCGACGCGGCCGATATCGGCAGACGGGGGTCGCGGACGACGGCGCGGAGGATGTCGAGGTAGCAGTCGAGCAGTTCCTCGATGGTCCGCCGGTCGAAGACGGCGACGGGATAGGCCAGGTCCACACGCCCCCTCCCCCGCGCAAGCTCCAAGCTGGCCAGCAGATCATGCGGAACATGCGTGATCTCGATGGGAGCGGGTTCGACCTGCGTCCCCTGCAGTAGCAGCGAGGCTCCGAAACCCTGGACAGAAGACACCCCCACGCGGAACAGAGGCTCCAGAGCGGCTCCTGGCCGTGGCGGCAGCATCTGGACGATGCGTTCGAACGGCAGCTCGTGCTCCTGCGCGTGCACCAGTGCCACGCGCCCCTCTCGCAGCACTTCGGTGAACGACTTTCCCGGATCAAGCCGGAGCCGCACAGGCAGCACGCTCGCGAAGCAACCGACCAGTTCATGCGTCACCGGCGCGGACCGGTTGGCGGTCGCCACACCGAGCACCAGGTCTCGCCTGCCCGACCAGTGGCCGAGCAGGGCGGCGAACGCGATCAGCAGTACCGCGAACGGGGTTGACCGAGTGACCCGCGCGAGCTGCTCAACACCGGCCAGCGTCTCCTCGTCCAGATCCCGGCCGATCCGCTCCGCGCGATACTCCATGTCGTCGTGACCGGGACGATCGGTCGGCAACAGCAGCGGGGCGGGGAGATCGTGCAGCTGCGCATGCCAGTAGGCGAGCGCGGCGGTGCCCTCCCCCCGCTCGGCCGACTGCCTGCACTCGTCCGCCCATTGCCCATACGTGAGCGGCAGTTCGGGCAGGCCGGGCTCCCGCCCGTCGAGCCGGGCCGCGTAGAAGGCGTCGAGCTCCCGGTAGAGAATCTCAAAGGACCAGCCGTCCACCGCGATGTGGTGCACCAGCAGCATCAAGACGTGATCGTCGGGCCCCTTGGCGAACAGTCGTGCCGACAGGACAGGGCCGTGCTCCAGATCGACGCCCTTCGCGTAGAGCCACGCGATCCGTCCGTCGATCCAGGCATTCGTGTCGGGGATATCGTCCGGTACCCGCTCGACCAACAGGTCAAAGACGCGAGGGGCGGAGATCACCTGGGTCAGCCGGCCCTCGGATACGGCGAACGTCGTCCGCAGCGGCTCATGCCTGGCCACCACATCGGAGATGGCGTCTCGCAAGGCGGTCACGTCCAGCGCGCCACGGATGCGGAAGACACGACGGACCAGGAACGACGTGTCCGTCCTGCCGCGCAGGTCCTGAGCGATCCACATCCCGTGTTGCTCGTACGAAGGCAGCCGACGCATGTACTTCCCACCTCTCCGGGCGACCCTGCTCGTCGTCCACATTCGGCCAGCCGGAAGTGAGGTGGGAGTCAGGGTTATCCCCGACTGGGCAGCCGGGGACCAACCGCCGAGTATGGCGATTCCGCGGCCGGACAGTCCGGCCGGTTGGCCGAAGCGGAGTAATTGACCGTGGACATCGATCAGACGGACGGTGCGCCTTCACACCCCGGGGCTCCGGGCCCCAGGGCTCCGGGTAGGAAGTCCGTCCAGACGGACAGGGCGTGTCCCAGCCGTTCACCGCCGGCTCGGTAGATCGCGGTGGTAGTGACCATCGTCCGATCGGAGCGGCTGTCCATCCGGCCGACCACGACGTGGCATTCACCGGTGACCGGCAGGCGATCCAGTCGCGCCGTCATCCGGCTCAACACCATTGGGCCAGCGGACAGGTCGGCGGTCCAGCCCCCGGGACAGTCGAGTGCGGCCCAGGCGATCTGGACAGGCACCGACCGACCGTCGCCGCCGGCGAGGACCGGGTCGGGCGTCCAGGTGCAGGCGGTGCCGGGCGGCTCTCCTGGGAGCGGCCCGGGCCTCATCGCCAGGCTCTCCCGTTCCCCCCGTTCGGTGCCGCAGACGAAGCAGGACGGGAACGGGTGGCTGGACAGCCCCCGGTACTCCCGCTCCGCCCGCGCAGCCGCGCCGGGAGATACGAAAGCGGGGGTGTCGATATCGGGACGCGCGATCGCCACGCCCGCCACCAGTCGGTCGCCGTCCCACACATGCGCCCGCCGTCCTGCGGCGTCGGCACGGAGCGGAACGGCGAGAGGCGGCGGGGCGAACAGGGTGACCGTCAGGTCGACGGCGCCCAGAAGCTCGGCGGCCCGGTCCGCGAACAGGCCGCAGGCGTAGCCGCCGTTAGCGCTCAGTAACGGACCGTTGAAATGGTCCTTGACGTACAGCTCATCCATCGACCGAACTCCAGGGTGATCCGGTGGCCCCGCATGAGTATCGCCCAGGAGCCGCCCTGGTGGGCACCCTACGGCCCGGTCGCACGAGAGGACACCAGATGATTGCGACTACACCGCTGACCACGCCTGCTGACGTGGTCAGCGCGCTGGCTGCCGTCCTGCACCGGCGGACCGGTCAGGAACGAGTAGCCGTCCACTGCCGTATCACCGATGCCACAGGCTCCCGCACCGGCACCGTGACCGCCCACGTCGACGGGGACACCGTCTTCGGTGAGCTGGTTGCCCGTCATGCTGCCGACCTGCGCGGCCTGACAACCGATACGAACGTCGCAGAGAACTGCGACGCTGTACTTACGCTGGCAGCGGATGGTGCGGTGCTGTCGCTTCTTCTCGGTACGCACCATGAGCCGGGGACGGACCGGCGGCCCACGCCCGCCGAGGAGCAGGTCCTGAGGCAGGTACGCGGCGTGCTCGGCGCGGGTGATGCGCTCACGGGCCTCGCCGTGGGGGAACTCGATCTGATGGACCGGCAGGAGAGACTGTTGCTCCAGGAGCGGGTCGCCGGCCCCGCCGGCCCGCCCGCTCGCTGTGTCCACCAGCTTGTGCTCGAACAGGCGGAACGCACTCCAGACTCGATCGCCGTGAACCTGGGCGAGGAAGCGCTGACCTATCGGGACCTCGCCGTACAGTCACGACTACTCGCCGACGATCTGCGGAGACTCGGCGCGGGACCCGGGTCGGTCATCGGCGTACTGCACCAGCGGTCGCCGCAGTTGGTGGTCTCCCTGCTCGCGGTGCTCAGAACGGGTGCCGCCTACCTCGCACTCGATCCTGAGGATCCGCCGGCCCGCTGGAAACAGTGGCTGGACGACGCGGGCGCGAGACTGATCCTCACCGAGGAACGGTTCCAGGACGAGATCCCTGAGGGCGTCGCGGTGCTGGTTCCGCGGCCGCGGTCCGGAGAGGACTTCAACGGGCAGGACGTCGTCATCGGCCCGGACGCCGTAGCCTACGTAGCCTATACATCGGGCTCCACCGGCGAGCCCAAAGGCGTGGCCGTGCCCCATCGGGCGATCGCCCGCCTCGTGCACCATCCGGACTGGATCTCGCTCTCAGCCTCCGATGTCTTTTTGCAGCTCAGCCCTGTCGCATTCGACGCGTCGACGCTGGAGATCTGGGCGCCGCTGGTGCACGGCGCACGGCTCGCCGTCCTGCCTTCCGGACCCACGACGACAGAACGGCTGGCCGAAACGCTGATCACCGAGGGTGTGACCGTCCTTTGGCTCACCGCTGGCCTCTTTCAACGAATGGTCATCACCCAGCCCAAGGCGCTCGGTGGCTTGCGGCAGGTCATCGCAGGAGGTGACGTTGTCTCCCCCATCCAAGTTGCCCGTTTGCTAGCAGCCTGTCCCGAATTGCGCTTTACCAACGGCTACGGCCCAACCGAGAACACCACCTTCACCAGCACGTGGACGACCATGGGACCGTTCGACGACAGCTTGAACTCTGTGCCGATCGGCCGCCCCATCGGCGGCACCAGGGTCGCGGTGCTTGACTGCGCACTGCGTCCGGTGCCCACCGGCGTGATCGGCGAGCTCTACACCTCCGGGGAGGGCCTGGCTCACGGCTACCTGAATCGGGCCGACGCCACCGCCGAACGATTCATCCCCGACCCTTATGCCCCTGAATCCGGCGGGCGGATGTACCGTACCGGCGATCTTGCCCGCTGGACCTCAGACGGGACACTCGAGTTCGTGGGGCGCGCCGACAGCCAGATAAAGATCCGGGGCTACCGGGTCGAACCTGGAGGAATCGAGACGGAGCTGCTGCGCAGCCCGGAAGTCCACCAAGCGGTGGTCGTAGCTCAGCCCGACGGATCCGGGGGCAAGCGTTTACTGGCGTACATCGTGCCCTCCGCGCAAGGCGCCATCGAGGGCTCCGCCCTCGGGCCGCTGCTGCGGGAACGGCTTTCCGCCGTCCTTCCTTCCCATCAAGTGCCCTGGGCCGTCTTGACCCGGGCCGAGCTGCCGCTCACGCCCAGCGGCAAGGTCGACCGCGCCGCCCTGCCCGCGACCCGCCGGGTACCACGCAACGTATGGAACGAGTACGTCGCGCCGCGCTATCTCCTGGAGACGGAACTGGCCGAGATGTGGGGCGAGTTACTCGGCGTCGAACCCGTGGGTGTGGAGGACGACCTGTTCGACCTCGGCGGCCACTCGCTACTGGCCGTTGATCTCATCGAAAAGATCCGTGCCCGTTACGGCGTGGCGCTTCAGGCCCGGATTCTGTATCTCCAGCCAACCATCGCCGAACTGGCAGAGAACCTCACCTCGCTCCTGCCCGCAGCCAAACCTCAGGCGGTCCACCCATGACGACTCCCCTTCCTGTCTTCGGCCGCTGCCCGGTCCAGGGCGGGGCCTATGACCTTGTCGACCCGCAAGTCCACAGCAATGGGCGACCACACGAGATCTGGCGGGCGATGCGGGCGATGCGGCCCGTGAGCTGGCATCCCGTCAGCCCCGACCTGGGGTTCTGGCAGGTCACCAAACACGACGACGTCGCTCTCGTCTTGCGCGACTACGCTACGTTCACCTCCGAGCGCGGCACCATGATCGACCTGCTGGGCACGGACGACCCGGCGGGCGGCAGCCAGTTGGCCGTTACCGACCCACCGCGGCACGGCGTGATGCGGGCCCCTCTGCAGCAGGCACTCACGCTCAAAGCCGTGGAGCACCGGCAGCATGTCATCCAGGAACAGGTCGAATCGCTGCTCCGCCCTTTGCAGGACGGCGGAGTATTCGACTTCGCCGACGCCATGCTGGGGCTCCCAATGGCGGTGACGGGTGTGCTGATGGGACTTCCGACGGCAGATTGGAAACGCCTGACCCGTCTCACCACGGTCTGCATAGCGCCGGACGATCCGGAGTACCGACACCCGCGCGGACGTGAGCACACCCTCAAGGCCGCTCACCGGGAGCTGTTCGCATACTTCCAGGACATCGTCAAGGAACGCGAACGAAACCTGGGCGACGATCTCATCAGTGTCCTGCTGCGCACCGAGTTCGACGGACGGCGAATGTCGACCGGGGAAATCGTTTCCAACTGCTACAGCATGCTGCTCGGCGCCAATGTCACCACACCCCACGCGCCGAGCTTCGCGCTGGTCGAGCTGCTCGGCACCGAGAGGCTGGACGACTGGGCGGCCCATCCCGAGCTAGTGAAAAGCGGTGTGGAGGAGGCCCTGCGCTGGGCCTCTCCCATCACCTACTTCATGCGTTACGCCACCAAGGACACGGAGATCAGAGGCGTGCCAATCGCCTCCGGCGATGCGGTCGTGGCATGGATCGCCTCAGCCAACCGGGACGAGGAGGCGTTCGACAATCCGTTCGTCTTCGACATCCGCCGCAAGCCCAACCGCCACATCGCCTTCGGCGCCGGCCCGCACCACTGCGTCGGCCACATGGTGGCGCGAGTGACGCTCCGGCTGCTCTTCACCGAACTCTTCAGCCGTTTCCGCGATCTCGCTCCGGCCGGCCGAGCCGAGCGGCTCCAGTCCAACTTCGTGTCGGGATACAAGCACCTGCCCATCACCGCACGGCTCAAGGAGCGCTGAATCTTGCGTACCAAATGGCTCATACGCCAGCCGTCACCACAGGCGGCCGCCCGGCTCTTCTGTATTCCCTATTCAGGGTGCGGGGCGAGCATGTATCGAAAGTGGCCCCACTTCGTGGGCGAGCTGGAGATCTGCCCGGTACAACTGCCAGGCCGGGAGAACCGTATGCGTGAGACCGCCTACGAGACCAACGAGGCATTGGCTGTAGACCTTGCCGACGCCCTGCTACCTTATCTCGACCGCCCTTTCGGTCTCTTCGGTCACTGTGGATCAGCCCTGGCCGCGTTCGCGACGACTGTGCAGCTCAGCGCTCTGGACCTCCCGACACCCACACGTATCTTCCTGTCATCCCAAGTAGCCCCGCACGAGGAGCCTTTCGGCCGCCTGCTGGCCATGCGGGACGACGAACTGCGGGACGAGCTGGTCCGGCTGATGATCGAGATGGGGGCGACGCCGGTACCCGACCTGATCGACCTGGCGCACGAGATCCTGTTGACGGACATGGGAGCCACTCGCAGATACCGGCTGCCCGCTCCCATCCATCTACCGGTTCCGATCACCGCGATCGGCTGGACCCGGGATGTGGACGTGTCCGCGCTACGCATCAAGGGCTGGGCGGAGTACGGCGACACGACGTTCGAGTTGCTCGACGGGGTCCACTACCGCTTCCTGGAGGCCCCAGGAGAACTGATGGAGCTCTTCCGTCGAAACCTGGTGAAGCCGACGAATTAGATGGGGTACGACCCTCGCCACCGGCTACTCCTCGCCGGTGAGCCAACCACGTGCAGCGGCGCGGATGCCGGCCTGGAACCTGCTCCGCGCCTCCAGTCGCGCCATCAGTTCGGCGGCGACGCGACGGGCCGTCCTGGGCGAGACGCCCAGGCGCTTGGCGATCACTTCGTCCGTGTAGCCCTCGGCGAGCAACTGGAGCACCGCCGCTTCCTGCTGGCTGAGACCACGATCGTCCCGCGACCGCTGTTCGTGCGCCTCCAGGGCACGCGCATCCCGCCAGAACAACGTGAAGAGCTCGCACAGAGCGGTCAGCACACCGCGGTTGGTGAGCAGCAGGGCACCGTCCGCACTGTTGTGGGGGTCCACGGGGATGATCGCCATGGATCTGTCCATGATCGTCATACGGATCGGGAGAACCGGCGTTGTGCGGACCTCCGCCCCTCGCTCCACCAGCCACTTCGCGTAGGTGACGCTCGCCGAGCAAGCGAGAAAGCTGTCCACGTAGAGCGTACGCATTCGCACACCCCGGGCAAGCAGTGCCTTGTCCTGGGGGCGCGCCGCGGCCCGATTGTCCTCGCTCTGCCCACCGCCCGGCACGAGGGCCATGAGCTCGTACCTGACCTCACGGGACAGCAGGCCGAGCTGCTCGCGGATCTCGGCCAGGTCCTCAAGATGCCGGATGCCGCTACGGCCCGGCCGCTCCGTTGCGGTCATCGCCAGGTCTACGACCAGTTCGTCCGCGGCGCTCCTGGCAGCCTCCACTCGGTGCAGTTCCTGCTGAATCCGGAGTCTGCGCCGCTCGATGAGTGCACCGATCCCCACCTCCGGATGCACCGGCCGATACTGGGCCGCGACGCCGGACGCTGGGCGCACTAGGGACATCTCGTGCAGCTGGTCGAGTGCTTCGCGCAGCCTGGTATCGGAGATCTGGAGGCGGGCGCCAATGGTCGCCAGGTCGTCCTCGGGACACTGCAGCATGGCACGATAGAGATTCTCGGCAATCGCATCGAGCCCCAGGGACTCGAGCACCCCCCCGTCTCCCACCGCGTTCCTCTCTGGTCAGCCTCACGCCATCAAGATCTTCGATCAGTGTCAGCCAATCCGGACCGAGGGCTTTGGCGCACCGATCAGTCCTTGACGCTCGATGCGCTTTCCCCGAATAGCCTTGATTGTACCAATTCTCAAAGAGACTCTAGATGCAATTCATCCATGTCCACCTGAATATCCCGTTCGAGCTCACAGTGCCGCCGGACCTGCCGGCGGTCGTGTACGCCCAGGCCACCGAGGAGCAGCGGATCGAGCATGCGTCTCTCGCCTACGACCAGTTAGGCATGGCGGTCCTCGGCGTCTTCCTCATGGCTCGCACGCTCGCCGAAGCAGAGGCCGTCGCCGTGGCCGCCATACACCAAGCCATCGCCGCCCTGCCACAGTTCGACGGCGTTGTCGTGCAGGAAGCCACAGGGTTCCGGAACTCCATCTGCGGATACCTTCCAGACCTGCGGAAAGTATTTACGCCGCACGCGTGCGTGACGGTTTGTCTGAATTCATAGCTGTCCGAGCTCCGCTGCTCGGGCCGGTAGGCGCGGGTCCGGCGCCGCATTGAAGATCATGGCTTGTGGCGCTGCGGGACCTGGTCGCCGGGTTCGGCGTCGATGTCGAGTTGTGCTACTCCCCCGATCGACTGGCCTGCAAGTCCGCCTGTCAGGCCTTGCCGGTCAGGCGGTAGGCGGCCAGCGGCTCGATCCCCAACCAGTGGTGCGCGGCGAACACAGCCGCCTCCGGATGCAACGGCACCGCCTCCCGCGGAGCAACATGCCGCTGGGCCCCGCCCGCTACAGCATCGTCTACATCTCTGACCCCGAAATCGGCATGCGCGGCATCCTCGCCCAACTCGTGACCGGACTGGGTGGCAACCCCCGGCCCCCACCTGCCACATTGATCCCGCAAGCCGCCGACACCCTCGCCGTCGAACACGCCGAACTCGGACGAACCTCCGTCCTGGTCATCGATGAGGCGCACCCGCTCAACCACGCCCATCTGGAAGCGCTGCACATGATGACCAACCACGAACTCGAGAGCCGCCAGCCGTTCGCTCTGCTGCTGCTCGGCCAGCCCACCCTCCGCCGCATGATCAAGCTCGGCGTCCTGGCCTCCCTCGACCAGCGAATCGCGGTGCGCTACCCCCGAGCACTGCCCGCGGTGCTTGGCCAATCAGCCAATGGACAAACTATGCCAATGGCCGAAACCGGAACTTGAGGTCCTCTCGACTAAGGCGCATCTTCGGTACCAGAATTACATCCAGGAGATGCTACTGGCACGCTCTCGTTCTGGGCCTCGCAATCCATGCTCGTTGCCTTCGACAACCTGGAGTCAGAGTGCATCGATTCATCATTGCCACCCTCTCGCTTATCATGACCCTGATGGTCTCCTTCGCCGGCTCGCCCGAATTTACTGCCGAGTCGGCACTCGCGGCCCTTGCACGCACAGACACGACCGGTTGGGAATGAGCTACCCTCTCCCTCTCATGCTCCGCCGATGGAGGCGTTTCGATGTATAGGATTGGACTCGCTCATCGGCATCCTCTTATCTGCTGGGCAATCGAGCACGCATTAAGGACCATCCTCAATGCGGAGGTCCTGGTCTTCGAACCTGTGGAGGCGAATGATGGTCCGTCCGTCGACACGCCGCTCGATGTGCTAGTGACAGACCGCCCGCTGAGCCAGTGGAACATCACCCACACACCGCATGACGTCGGGTATGTGCTGCTGCTCTCCCCGGATGGGCGCCTCTCCGGGGAGAGCACCGCCGGCGTCGATGGCTGCGTATCGGACATGCTGTCGGCACAGCGGATTGTCGAGGCCATCATGAATGCCGCCCAGACCCGTCGCCCGGCCGCAGCACGACCCCATCTATCACAGCGCGAGTTGCAGGTGCTGATATCCATCGCCGATGGCCTTACCCACGCCCAGATCGCCCGCCGGCTAGGTATCAGCCCACACACAGTAGACACCTACGTAAAACGCATCCGGTCAAAGGTCGGGGGCGGCAACAAGGCTCATCTCGTCAAAGTCTCTTTCGCAATGGCGTAGCGTGGGCGCGCTAGGGCGAGCGGGAAAGGCGGCACCCTGCCGTCCACGGCCGTTCCAAGATCATGAAGCGGTGTAGGTCGCGATCTGATCACGTACGGCGTGTTCGCCCTGAAATGAACTGAAGCTCCAGCTAGCAAGGGTCTTCTCACAGAACTTGCGCGCATGGAGCTTCAGCGTGACCCAGTGTGCCATCGTGCCCGCCGAACCGGTAGCGGCCGAGCCCGTCATCCGTGTTCCCCTCGGCGAAGCATGCGACGACCTGCTCGAACTTTTCAAGAAAGTGACCGATGGGCGCTCTGATCAAGGACGGGACCATCCGGTGACGGCGGTGCTCACCCTGGCCGCGGCGGCGACCGTGGCCGGGATGACGGGCTACCGCGCGATCACCGGCTGGATCGCGGACGTCCCCGTCGAGGTCCTGGCCGACCTCTACATGCGAGCAGGAGCGGCCCCGGCACCCGCGCCGGGCAAGACCACGATCTGGCGAGTCCTCACCGACACCGACGCCGACACCCTGGACGCCGCGATCGGCACCTGGCTCACGACCACCCTGCTGACCTGCATGAACGCCAGCGACGAGACAGGCGACGCGCCGCCGCTCGCCCATCTGCGGCTGGACGGCAAGACCGTCCGGGGCGCCAAGAACGACGACGGAACCCAAAGGCATCTGC